>CAZYDY010000235.1:0-3719 GCA_964646245.1 uncultured Sphaerobacteraceae bacterium | reverse complement strand
TGTAACCGAACGACGTGGGATTCGGCGCGGGCCCACAGCCTGCGCTTTCTGTTGTTCGAAGGAACTCAAGAGACTTCCCTTGGGGCCGTCCCACAAGTCGGCCTCTTTTTGTTTGTCGATTACATATCAAGGAGGTGTACAGAGATGAAAAGCGATCTCTATACCGCCATTGCCCAGATTGCGGCCGAGCGTGGAATTCCACGGGATGCAGTATTGAGCTCGGTCCAGTCAGCACTCACAACCGTCTACAAGCGCAACACGGGCAAAGAAGAAGATGCTAACGTGGAGCTTGACCCCGCCACTGGCGAAATGCAAGTGGTTGTGCGGAAGACCGTTGTTGAAGTCGTTGAAGATCCAGATCTGGAACTCTCCCTCGAGGAAGCGAAGAAATATACGAACGCGCCAATCCTGGGTGAGGTCGTCAAGATCATCAGCACACCAGAGAACTTTGGCCGTATCGCCGCCCAGACCGTGAAGCAGGTGGTACACGGGAAAATCCGCGACTTCGAGCGCGAATCCGTTTACCGCGAATATCATGACAAGCAGGGCGAGGTCCTCAGTGGCATCATCCAGCGCGCTGATAATCGCGCTGTGGTAATTGAGCTCGGCAAGGCCGAGGCAGTTATGCCCGCGCGCGAGCAGGTTCCGACCGAGCGCTACCGCGCCGGCCAGCGAATCAAGGTTCTGCTGAAAGAAGTGAGCGATAACCCTCGTGGTCCGCAGCTGATTGTCAGCCGCGCCGACGGTCTGCTCATCCGCCGCCTGTTCGAGCAGGAAGTGCCGGAAATCCAGAGCGGTGCCGTCGAGATCATGTCGATCGCACGTGAACCTGGGCTCCGGTCCAAGGTAGCGGTTGCTGCCCGGCAGGAAAAAGTAGACCCTGTAGGCTCGTGTGTCGGTGTCCGTGGTGTTCGCATCCAGAACATCGTCAACGAACTCTATGGCGAGAAGATCGACGTCATCGAATGGTCTGCGGATACCGCCGCGTTCATCGCGAATGCACTCAGCCCGGCCAAGCCGAGCAATGTTTCGCTGGTTGAAGACGGTGAAACCCGCACGGCAACAGTCATTGTTCCGAGCGACCAGATGTCGCTGGCCATCGGTAAGGAAGGGCAGAACGCCCGACTGGCGTTCAAGCTCACCGACTGGAAGATCGACATCAAGGGTCCGGAGAGCCTGCTCAAGAGCGAGGGCTTCTACCAGTCCGCCAGCGAAGGAACTGGCTACGCGCCAGACTTCGGCTGGATGGGCCGACAGCCCCGCGCCGTACAGGCAGATGGCACCATCAACGTCAACGATACCGTGTACGGTCCGTTGGATGATGACCTTCTCCGCCGCCAGGTTGATGTCGACATCGTGGATGGAGTTGTTGAGGTCTACTACGATCGAGACCTCCGTCATCGGTTCGACCAGGCGTCTGGTGAGGCACTTGGCCTGGACGATGATTTCGCGCCAGAGGGCATTCGGGAAAACCAGAATGCTTGAAGGGAGGCTGAATGAGTATGCCTTCCACAGGTACACGAAATAAGAAGAACCAGCCCCGGCGAAAACATGTTCCACAGCGAATGTGTGCAATCTGCCGGGAAACCAACGAGAAGCGAACACTTACTCGTGTCGTGCGTACCAGTGAGAACACGTTTGAAGTAGATCCCACTGGTCGCGCGAATGGAAGAGGGGCCTACATTTGTGATAAGCCCTCTTGTTGGGAAACAGCAGCCTCGAGTCAGGTTCTGGCTCGCGCCTTGCGTGTGAAACCCAACGAGGAATCGGTACATAAGCTAAGAGAATTTGCCGCTGGTTTGAATCTGGAAGCAGGTACCAACATCACAACGGTAGGTTCAGAGGAGATAACACCATGACAGACACAACAGCACGCGGCGCTCGCCGCGCAACCCGATCTCGTCGAGGCGAACGAGGCGGGGCACGCACCGTGGCCGTCAAGCGCAGTGCTCCTGTTGAGCGAGAACCCGTTGAACTGCCACCAGTAATGACGGTAACCGAGCTCGGAGACGCGCTTGAAGCCAATCCGGTTGATGTGATTAAGGAACTGATGAAGGAAGGCATTATGGCCAACCTCAATCAGCAGATCGATTACGCAACCGCAGCCAAAATCGCTGAAGAACTCGGTTGGGAAACCAACCTTGTCGAAAACGAGGCGACGCAGCATCCATCGTTCGCCGATCGGCAGCAGCTGAGCACCGAAGATCCGGATGCAGTCGACCGACCGCCGGTCATCACCATCATGGGTCACGTTGACCACGGTAAAACCAGCCTGCTGGACGCTATCCGGTCCACCAACGTCACCACAGGTGAAGCAGGTGGTATCACCCAGCACATTGGTGCGTACCAGATCGAAAAGCAGGGTCGCAAGATCTCCTTCCTGGATACACCTGGTCACGAGGCATTCACTGCCATGCGTGCACGCGGTGCCCAGGTAACGGACATCGCGATTCTGGTAGTGGCCGCAGATGACGGCGTCATGCCGACAACCCGCGAGGCTATTGCGCACATCAAGAGCGCAAACGTGCCGATGGTAGTCGCCATTAACAAAATCGATCTTGAGGCCGCGAACCCCGATCGCATCAAGCAGCAGCTTTCCGAGCTGGAAGTGCTGCCTGAAGAGTGGGGCGGTGACGTTCCATTCGTCGAGGTTTCCGCCAAGGCGGGCATCGGACTCGACGATCTGCTGGAAGTCCTTCTGCTCGTTGCCGATGTGCACGAACTTAAGGCCAATCCGCACAAGCTCGCCGAAGGCGCCGTGGTTGAAGCACGCGTCGATGGCGGCCGCGGTACGGTTGCGACCATCCTGGTGCAGAACGGCACGCTCAATCTGCGAGATGTGATTGTTGCCGGAACCACCTGGGGCCGCATCAAGAACATGTTCGATGATCGTGGCAAGCGCGTCCGCAAGGCCGGACCGAGCACTCCTGTAGAGGTCATGGGCCTCGGTGGAGTACCGGAGGCAGGTGACAGCTTCGTTGCGTTCGAGGATGAGAAGGCTGCTCGCCAGCTCGCCGAACAGCGCCAGGCTGAGGCTCGCCTCTCGCACCTGAACGACAATCGACCAGTCAGCCTTACCGAGCTGTATGACCAGGTTCAGG
Organism: uncultured Sphaerobacteraceae bacterium; assembly: GCA_964646245.1. Lineage (GTDB taxonomy): Bacteria > Chloroflexota > Chloroflexia > Thermomicrobiales > UBA6265 > UBA6265. The sequence continues at coordinate 618 of CAZYDY010000235.1, read as the reverse complement.
AAGGCAAGACCGCCGAACTTCGCGTCATCCTTAAGGCAGACGTGCAGGGTTCGCTTGGAGCAATCCAGAGCTCGCTGCTCAAGCTCAATGAGGATATGGAAGAGGGCGTTACCCTCTCCGTCGCCCTGGCAGCCACCGGCAAGATCTCGGAATCCGATATCTCCCTGGCAGGCACTACTGGTGCCATCGTGGTGGGCTTCAATGTCCGCCCGGATGCTGCCGCCAAGCGAGCGGCAGACGCTGCCGGTGTAGATGTGCGGTATTACACCGTCATCTATGAATTGCTGGACGATGTTCAGAAGGCAATGACCGGTATGCTCGCGCCGATCTTCCAGGATGTTACTGACGGCTACGCTGAAGTCCGCGAGACCTTCAAGCTGCCCGGCAACGACGTCGTTGCTGGTCTGTACGTGCTTGATGGCAAGGTGACGCGAAACTCTCGCGCCCGCGTTCTTCGCAGCGGCGTCGTTATGCACGAAGGCACAATTTCCTCGCTGAAGCGCTTCAAGGACGACGTCCGCGAAGTACAGCAAGGCTACGAATGCGGTATGGGTCTCGATAGTTTCAACGACCTCCAGGTCGGCGACCAGATTGAGTTCCTGCACCGTGAAGAGGTTG
>CAZYDY010000234.1:0-3719 GCA_964646245.1 uncultured Sphaerobacteraceae bacterium | reverse complement strand
TACGGAACGCTTCGTACTCCGGCTTCCTGTACCTGCTGGATCATCTGCATCACCATCGGCTGGGCTGCGCGGGCCTTCATGGCAGGAGCAATTTCCGCCATCGTTTCCTTACCGATCACAGGTTCAGCAATCTTGAGAAGAGTATCGATGTCGCCGATATTCACGCCATTCTCGAAATACTGCTTCATCAATTCGTCCATCAACGGCACGCGCTTCTCCGAAGGAGTGAGCTCCATCAGTTCGTGTGCGGGTACGGTGTTGACGGCGACCTCGATGTTTTCGAAGTTGTAATCCAGGCCGAACTGCTTGCCTGCTTCTGTAACACGGGCAAACATCTCGTCCATCTGCTCGGCGCTTAGTCCCTTGCGGTTGATAAAGCGATCGCGGAAGCTCTCGCCCTCTTCTTCGGGCCGAATCGGATCAAGTAAGTATGGCAGGAATGTGAGTTCGATTTCTTCGCCGGTCTTCTTTGTGAACTCTTCAGCGGCGACTTCGAGATTCTTCTTACCGATTCTGCACCAAGGGCAAACGACATCGGAGACAACTTGTACGAGCATAGTGAAACTTCCTGTTCTGGGGCGACATGTGTCTGCGACTTTCACAGCTTTGCATGCCACTTGCTTACCAAGTGTAACCCCACTTCTACCAGAGGGATCGGTATTTCACAACCATGAGACAAATGTCATAAAGTCGACACAACCTCCACGCACTCCTTAAGTAAAGTCAGGTATAACTGGCCGCGGATTCACCTTTGTCCTTCATACCAAAGGAGTTGACATGCAATCCCGACGACAATGGGCCAAAACTGGCTTTGCCGGCCTGGTCATGCTGAACGAATCACGAAGCCCTGCGATTGCCAGGCAAGAAATAGCCGCTGAGACGGTTGATCTCACCTATCAGGGGATGCTGGCGACGAATAATCTTCCGGACCTGTCGAAAGCTCCTGAGGGTGAATGCGCAGTGGTGCTGCAATCCACTGGCCGGGATAGCTCCGCCGCAGCTGTTTTCCACAACGGGACGGACGACACAGTCTATATAAACGGCGTCTCCGCCACTGGTATCAACGAAGATGGCGGCGAGGATCCCTCCGTGCCAGAGGAGAGCCTTCACGCTCCCCTCGTGCTGGAACCGAACGGGTACGGTATCGCCACGGTCAACTTTCCCGAATCCTGGCAGAAGTACTCCGACGTATCAATTGAATTGGACCTTCGATCGGAGCCAGGTGCCGACGCTCCACTGGTAAGCATGCCCGTGATAGAGGTGCAGTTGGTGGATGCAGGGACTGGCGGAAGCCTGAACTTGCGTACTCAAAACAGATCTCAAAACTTTTTGGCCGAAGGTAGTGGCTTTGTCGGCATATTCTTCACTCCAGACGGCCAGATTCAGGACTGGTTCACGGCACAGTTCCGGACGAAACTCGAGCCTGGTGAGAGTAAATGGATTACCCATGTATCCAGTAGTCTCACTATTACCGATTCATTCCTGATAGGTTTCACAGGGCGAATATCCAGGTAGTGATTCAAAACCTGCTTACCGGTTCCATTGTCAGAAACCATATATAGACATAATACGAATGCTCGTGTATACTGCATTCGTCTCAGACAGCACCATGTCCGACCCGAAGGATTGAGAAACGCATAAGGGTCGGCAACGAGTTCTGCGCCCTCGGCCTGAGCCCCTTTGTTCGAGAAGGCCGGCCCTGGCGCTTCGTCGCATGCGCGCCATCGATTCCCCAACCCGAACCCCACCTATTGCTCGAAGCCATCCTGGCGGCCTTTTGGTCACCAGTGCCTGCGTGCACATACCTTCATAAGGGGGACGATTCGTGACCGAGAATAATCACGGCCCAGCCAATTGATATCGATCCCGGACATCCTCTTTTCGACTCCTTGTTGAACTGAACACTTCCATTGTTGCGACTCCCTTTTCATCAGATCAGGGAACGTTGTGTCCACGCCGAGATCGAAGTGCAATTTACGTCCCATCAGATTTCCGTGATAGGCACGATTATGATTTCCCTAACAAGTTTGACGAAACGCTACGGCCAGACAGTCGCTGTCGATAACCTCACCTTCGAAGTCAACCCAGGTATTGTCACCGGTTTCCTCGGGCCAAATGGTGCAGGTAAAACAACGACAATGCGCCTGATTCTTGGATTGGATAAAGCAACAAGCGGCACAGTAACCGTAAATGGGCAGACGTACCGGGACAAAAAGGCCCCGATGCAAGAGATTGGCGCACTTATTGATGCTTCTGCGGTGCACGGCGGCCGATCGGCCTACCATCACCTTTTGTGGCAGGCGCAGGCTGGCGGACTCCCCGCAAGCAGGGTAGATGATGTGCTGACCATGGTGGGGCTAGCAGATGTAGCTGGAAAGAAGGTCGGCGGATTCTCCCTTGGTATGAACCAACGTCTCGGAATTGCCTCCGCATTGCTGGGTGACCCACCTGTATTACTTTTCGACGAACCAGTGAACGGCCTGGATCCTGAAGGGATTCACTGGATTCGGTCGCTGATGCAGCGCTTTGCTGATGAAGGTCGCACGGTGTTCATCTCCAGCCACATTATGAGCGAGATGGAACAAACCGCAGACCACGTTTTGGTGATCGGGAAAGGCCATCTCGTGGCGGACATGACTATGGACGGCTTCACCCAAAGAAGCGCCCTGAGCCATGTGAAGGTCGTCACTACAAACGCACCTGAACTTTCAGCCATTCTGACGCACCGCGGAGCAGCCGTTACAAACGGTATTCCGAACGAACTCACTATCACCGGCATGGACGCAGCAGCCGTTGGGCTGATCGCGTTCGAGCATGGAATCCTCCTCAACGAACTCTCGTCGCAGCGAGCAAGCCTTGAAGATGCCTTCATGGAGATGACGCGGGACAGCGTGGAATACCACGCAGAGACCACTCTTCCTCCTGCTGCCGCAGAGCAGCAGACACCTTCAACGATCAGCCTTGCCCCAGAAAGGATTTAACATCATGAATGTGGCTACATCGTTACCTTCAACCGTTTCGGATCGTGACGGGCCGGGATTTGGCTCGCTCCTTCAATCCGAGTGGACAAAGCTACGTTCACTCCGCTCAACCTGGATCGTCGTCGCTCTCGGGATCGGGCTCTCTATAGGATTCACCGCGCTGATTGCCCTCACCTCAGGACTCACGCACGAGAACTGGAATGATGAAGTAAGAGAAGCGTTCGATCCCGTTCTTACCACCAACAGTGGTTCACTCTTCGGCTGTATCCTGCTGATTGTGCTCGGTGTAACCGCCGTCACGTCGGAATACAGCACCGGCATGATACGCACCACATTCATCAATAGCCCAAATCGCCTGAGTGTGTTTGCTGCCAAAACAATCGTTGTGTCGCTACTCGCGTTGGTGATGACAGGCATCAGTATTCCGGGCATGTTCCTGATCAGCCAGCCGATATTCAGTTACTACGGACTGGAGACTGCGAGTATCACCGATGGCGATACCGTGCGGACATTGTTGCGAATAACAATCACACAAGCTCTCAACTACGCAGTGATACCGTTTGCGATTGCGTGGCTTCTACGGAACGCGGCCACCGCAATAAGCCTCTCACTCGGTTTCATGTGGCTTCCCTGGATGCTCGGTCCGGTACTTCCACTCTGGGTAAAAGAAAATGTCCTTCGGTACATGCCCGATGTGGCGGCTAACAGCCTCTCCGGAATCACGGCAGCGGGGACTCC
>CAZYDY010000233.1:0-3720 GCA_964646245.1 uncultured Sphaerobacteraceae bacterium | reverse complement strand
CTATCGGCGATCCTTGCGCCACAATCCTGCCACTCTTCATGGCAATAATGTGATCAGCATACCGCGCCGCCATATTAAGATCATGCAGCACCATCACTACGGTCTTGTTGTGATCCCGGTTCAACTTCCATACGATATCCAGCAGGTCTATTTGCGCGGAAATATCAAGGAACGTCGTCGGCTCATCGAGCAGGAGCGTGTGGGTATCCTGTACCAGGCTCATCGCAAACCAGGCGCGCTGGCGTTGACCGCCAGAAAGTCGCTCTACCGGTGAGAATCGCAGGTCCAGCAAATCGCACTGTTCAAGAGCCCACTCCACCATTTCCTCGTCCTTGGCGGACCACCGATTAAGCCATGTCTGGTGAGGGTGCCGACCCGTAGCAACCAATTCTTCCACCGTCAGCTTCTCGGGAATAATCGATCCCTGCGCCAACAGACTGAGTTTCCGGGCAAATGCCTTGTGGCTACCCTTCATCACATCGTGGTTATCCAGCAAAATCTCGCCGGCACCTCGCTTCTGAAAGCGGCCTATTGTGCGCAGCAGGGTCGATTTGCCACATGCATTCGGCCCAACGATAGCGGTGATCATTCCGCCAGGGATTTCAACATCGAGCCCGTTGGAGATCGTAATCTTGCCGTAGCCGGTCGCGAGGCCGGATACATCAAACCCGGCCCGGGTTGCTGCAAGCAGGCAGTCTCCGCATCCGGCCCGACTTCTCGGTACACAGAAGCGGCGTTTCCGTCCCTCGGAAATCAGCGGATAAACATCACAACTCACACCGTAAAGATCGGAAAGTATTGCCGAGTTCAGTACATCGTCCGGAGCGCCGTCGCCAATCACCTGGCCATCACGCAGGGCGATAATGCGATCACTCACATTCGCTGCCTGATTGATGTCGTGCAGCACCATCACTATGGTGCGCCCCTCTTCCCGGTTCAGCTTCGTCACCAGGTCCATGATCTCAATCTCATGGGCGACATCCAGGTATGTCGTTGGCTCATCAAGCAGCAAAAGTGGAGTGTCCTGGGCGATGGACATTGCAATCCACGCGCGCTGGCGCTGACCACCAGAGAGCTCATCAACTGATCGATCCTGCAGTTCGGTCATGTTCGTAAGTTCGAGGGCATGCCTTACCGCTTCCATATCCTTACGGGATGGCGGTTGCAGAAACTTCTGGTATGGATAACGCCCCCGGGTCACAAGCTCGCTCACGGTAATGCGGTTCGGTGTTTCGGCCTGCTGTGAAAGAATACCGAGCTTGCGGGCGACATCAGTGGTTTGCATCGCATGGATATCTTGGCCATTAAGGAGCACGCTGCCGGTTCGTGGTGCCAACAGGCGGGAAAGGGCACGCAACAGCGTTGACTTGCCGCAGCCGTTCGGACCGATGATCGTCGTGATCTCGCCCTCTCGAATCTCCAGATTCAAAGATTCAATGATCGACCGGGAGTCGTATGCGATTGAGAGGTCAGTTGCGGTGAGCATGTACGCCTCGGATCAAGACTGCTTGTTCGACCGGTACAGCAAAAACAGGAAGTACGGAGCCCCAACGGCAGAGGTTACAACTCCCACCGGTAACGTGACGGGCAAGAAATGCTGAGCCACGCAGTCGGATATCAATAGAACGATACCACCTAACAGCCCCGCAAAAAAGAGCACGCCTGCCGAGCTTGGCCCTGCAATCATTCGTGCCATATGCGGAACCATCAGCGCGATGAATCCGATCGGCCCCGCAATGGCTACTGCTATCGCCGCGAGGGCACAACCGACAAGGATAATTGATAGTCTAGTTTGCTCCAGCGAGACACCCAGGCTCCGTGTAACATGATCCCCCAGCATCATGCTGCGCAACGGTTGCATCAGCAGCCCGGCCAGTGGAAGGCACAATATGATCATCACCCAAACGATACGAACATCGGACCAGTTGCTGGCGTACACCGAGCCCATCGTCCAGATGATTGCCGGTCTCACTTGCTCAATTGGGAAGATCACCATCAGGTACGAGGATACCGCGGAGGTCATCGCAGCAATACCGATTCCGACAAGGATCAGTCGATTGGGCGAAACACCTCCACGCCAACTGAGCGTGTAAATAAGGGCAGCAGTCACAATCGCACCCAGGAATGCAGCCAGCGGAAGACCCGTGCTTGTTTGGAAGAGAACCATCCACGTCACTGCCATCATCGTGGCGCCGGCGTTGATGCCAATAATGTCCGGGGAAACGAGCGGATTACGGGCGATCCCCTGGAAGAGCCCGCCCGCAACTGCGAGGGCGAAGCCAATTCCCACAGCTACGAGTGTCCGCGGCCAGCGGAGTGTTTGCACCACGAGCAGGTTACGGTCATCACCTCGCCCAAATGTTGCGTCCCAAACCTCCCTTAGGGAGAGCTCCACAGCGCCGAGCGTCACGGACCAAAGCATCAAGAAGAGGAGAACGACAATAGACAACAGGATCAACCCGACGACGCGCAGGTCGACTCGTTGCGAATACCGCTGCCCGCGAAAAGTCCTGGTGCCGGAGAACGGCCTGCGTTCCATCAATTCGCCACCGATCTTCGCCGCGCAAGCACGATCAGGAACGGTGCGCCGACAAAAGCCATCACGACACCAACCTGGATTTCACCTGGTCGGGCGGCCACTCGACCCAGCGTGTCGGCGACGACCAACATCAGCGATCCAAGCAGAAACGAATACGGTAGTACCCATCGATAATCTGCGCCGACGATCGAACGGGCAATATGGGGTGTAGCCAGGCCAACGAATCCAATTGGGCCCGCCACCGAAACCGCCGCACCCGTGAGAATGACCACCAGTCCAGACGCGAAAAGCCGCACTCGCGTCGTGTTCATGCCAAGGCCGCGGGCACTCTCCTCTCCCATTGACAGCACATTCAGCTGATGACCAAGAAAGAGACACCCAAACGCGGCCGGTGCCATCAAAGGCAGCACACTCCACAGAACATCAAGCGATCGGCCAGCGACCGACCCGACGCTCCAGAAGCGCACGAGGTCCATAGTCTGCTCGCTCAGCAACAACAAGGCACTGGTCCAGGAGCCAAGCAGTGCGGACACAACAACGCCTGCAAGTGCCAATCGCACAGGCGTGGCTCCGCCCCTGCCGGTACTCGCCACCCCAAACACGACCGCCGAGGCAATGGCGGCACCAGGGAAAGCGAACCAGACGAACTGCGCCGGCGAGGACACACCCAACGCGAAGATCGCAGTAGTCACACCAAAACTCGCTCCGGCGCTTACACCAAGGATTGATGGACCAGCGAGCGGGTTACGAGTCACGCCTTGCATCACAGTTCCGGCAATTCCAAGTGAGCCGCCAACGGCCAGTGCAATCACCGTCCGAGGAACTCGTAGCTCCCGCACGACAACCTGCTGATAGACCTCGGAGTCGAAGGAGAATATGGCGTTCCATGCCTGAGTCGTTGTGAGTGCCAAAGATCCAAATCGCAGGCTCAAGAGCGCCGCAATGGCGACACCAAGAGCTAACAACACAAGCCCAGCGAATAGCAGAATAACTCGTGATGTCCCGGTATCAGGCAGCTTGGCAGGGCTCTCCGACTCGGTTGTAGAAGCAAGTGCAGACATGGATTCCTGACTGGACTGAGGCGAGTTGGTTCTACATCACCTTATCGCTGGATTCGATGGCATCAGCGATGAGGCTCATCGCTACTGCCTTTTATCATGTGAGCCCAGCTCAGCAGTGTT
>CAZYDY010000232.1:0-3736 GCA_964646245.1 uncultured Sphaerobacteraceae bacterium | reverse complement strand
ATGTTGTCGATTGTCTTGAGGTCTTCGGCAATGACCGAGAGCCGATCCTGCGTGAGATGCAGGTATCGATCACTCAGGTGATCTGCTACGCCCAATGGATTCAACAGCTTAAGACGAATGCGACTCTCTTCGTCCAGCGTTTCAACAACGTATGTCTCCAGCGGCTCAAACTGGCTGGCCTTCCAGAGGCGTTCGCTTTCTGTAGGGTTTCGTTCCTCAATCGCCTTTGCTTGCTGGGCCAGCAGCGCGCTCACCGGAAATACTTCCGGCTGGAACCCAAGGAACTCCTGCACCTTCTCCTGCACGAAAGCGGTTACCTGGTCGCGACTTTGCTCGTCGCGCATTAAATCGACCTTGTTCAGGATAATGATGATCTTCTTGCCCCATTCCTGAATGGCGCTCATAAACTCGCGCTCACTCTCGGTGAAGGGTCTATCGGCCGATGTCACGAAGAGCACCAGGTCGGATCGCGGTACGAAACTCTGTGTCAGAGCTTCGTGTTCACGGATGATCGCGTTGGTACCTGGCGTATCCACTACAGTAATTTCGCGCAGGAAGTCAGCAGGGTAGGTGCGCAGAATCACTCCATCCGGCTGCAGCTCTTCCCGCACCTCATCGCCATGCCGCAACAGGTTGATCACCGCCGTAGTGGGTGTGACGCCTTCGGGCATCACGGTTTCGCCCACCAGTGCGTTGATGAATGCAGATTTGCCGGCGTTGAACTCGCCAACAATCACCAGCATGAACAGTTCACCCAGCTGGGTGGTCGCGAAATCGAGCGAGCCCAAATCCTCTTCGGTTGCCGGGAATCGCACCATGGATTCCCGCAACTTCGCGAGGATCAGTTGCTCTTGCTCCAGCAGTTGTTGATGCCGCTCGGTGAGAATCAACGTGTCAGTTTCGTTCTGGTTATCCGCCCGCTGGCGAAACACTCGTCGCATCGCTGTGCTCCTTGCTGGCCGAATCATTGAATTCGGAGCGCCAATACCAGAACTGTACAAAACTCCCTGGTACTACAGTGGTATTCTCGCGTGTTTTCATCGTTGATGTGAGTCATACGGTAAAGTGAGGGCAACTTCGTAGACCCAAGGGGTTCTGTCGCCAGGAGCAGCGCGTGCCATAAACGCCGTTTGTTGGTAGGTTGATGGTGATTCATGTGGAACTACACCTGTATCCACAGCGTTGGTAATTGTAGCAATACCTTGTCGTGCCCCAGAGAATTGAGAGGCTCCCTCCATGCGTACACCTGTTGGTTCAATCATCGCCAAAATCGTCGTCACGGCGATGTTCCTGGTTGCATTGCTTCCTGGTTCACATGCCAGTGCTGCCCAACCGGGTGAAACCACCTACGTAGATGACGAGCATGGAGTCAGCATTAGCTGGACGAACCAGTGGACTGTTGGGTTGCCAAGCGTAGAGGCACCTGTCCTTAATCTGGAACGTGATAGCAGCGTCATCGTGCTCATCTCAATTATGGATAGTCAGGAGGCTTCGCCAGAAGAAGCCGTGTGGTTCCTGTACACGGAAGAAGACGAGATCATTGACGACCGCTCGACCGAGGATCCGCCGCACCTGACGCTTGCCCTACATGATTCGGGCCTGACGTACTCGATAGAGGCATATTCCCTGAACAACGGCGAAACCACCGCCCTGGTGGCCGTGGGAACAGTACCTGTGTTGCAGGAATCTGCGATTGACATCGTGCAACAGGATATCAAGATCAATGGTTTCCCTGTGATGACCGGACAGCCGCTTGGCGAGGCCGTAGACCTCACTGGTGATGCGACCCCGGACCTGACCGGTGACGCGACTCCCGAGACGAATACGCGCAGCTCTCGTGTCACCCGCGGTACAACCGAAACCCCCGAAGCCACGGCTGAGGCTACCGCAGAATCCGGTCGGTCTTCGCGCGTATCACGTGATACAACCGAAACCCCGGAAGCCACCGAGGAGCCAACCACGGAAATTACGCGCACATCTCGCACAGGAAGTGGCGACCCGGTAACACCGGAGGAGACCGAGGTTCCGACCGTAGAACCCACCGCAGAAGCCACTGAAGCGCCGACTGAAGAGGTTGTCGAATCTGAAAATCCGGGCACATATACCGGCTCCGTCTGGGGTTACACCATTACCTGGGACACCGAAAAATGGGAGCAGAAATCCACCTTTGACTTTCCATCGCACGATGGCGTTCGCCTGGATGGGGAAAGCAGTACCCTCTTCGTGACAGGTTCGAGCGACTATGGCGCGGATCCTGTTGGCTGCCTGATCGGGGAAGATGAGTACTTCCAGAGCACCGAAGGTGTATCCACCAGCGATTGGGAAGTTGCTACAGATGCCAATGGCGATCCGCTTTGGTATGAAAGTGATGAACTGGCCTGGGGTGTGTTTAACTACACCTTCCATTCATCCAGCGGTATTGATGTTGAGTTTGTCGATTACATCAGCTGCGAAACCATTCCCGGCGAAGATGCCGTGTTGATCGTGCAAATGACTTCGTTCCCGGACGAGTACAACACCAATCTCGAGGCCCTGTTGGATATCCTCGATACACTGGAGTTCCAGCCTTAACACGATTCTGAAACAAGAAGGGCCAACGAACCATGCAGCGAATCCGTGATTCATTCGTCGTCCGAATATGTACTGCCCTGTTGTTAGCCCTGGTCCTGGCGACACCTGCGGGTGGGTTCGCGCAGTCCCTGGAGGTTGCGCAGGAATCGGATACGGAAATCACGCGCACACCGCGCACCGGAAATACGACTGATGAGAACTCCGAAGACCCGCAGCCAGAGGAAGAGGCTACCTCACAGCCGGAAGGGTCATATACCGGCCCGGTCTATGGTTACTCCATAGAGTACGATCCTGCAGTTTGGACGCTCGATACCGAGATTCAGGAGGGGCAGGTGGATGGCATTCGCCTGTTCCGGGATAACAGCACCTATACCATCTGGGCGTGGGATGCGTACGGCAGTGATCCCCTTGCCTGCCTCGAAGGCGAAGTCGAGTATTACTCTACAGAGATCGATGCAATCTCCGATTGGGAGCCTGCCGTGAATGCGGACGGTGAGCCCCTCCGCCATGAAAGCGACAATCTTGCCTGGGGTGTGTTCAACCTGAATTACACAACCAGCAATGGTGTCACCGGTCCGTTGGTGGATTACATCAGCTGCGAACCGATTCCAGGCCAGGATGCTGTGCTCATCGTTTTGCTATCTTCCAACCCGGAAAGCTACAACACAGAACTGGATCACGCGCTGGACGTGCTGGACACCCTGGAGTTCAGTGATGCTTCAATCGACACCGGCAGCGAAGATGTGCCTCCCGAAACCACCGGAGTGGAAATCGATACAAATCTCGCCGGCAGCGTTTACACCAGTCCGGGTTATGGCTTCACCGCCGAAATTCCCCTGGAATGGCAGATTCTGGACGAATCCATAGAGGGCACGGATGAGCGCCTGGTGGTCGGCAATGGCACCAGTATCGTCACGCTGTGGGCAACCAACGAATACGCAGGCGACCTGGTTGGTTGTGTTGATTTCGCAGCGGCTAACAGCGGCCTGAACCTCGCGCTGGATAGTGATGCTGGTGGTGGGGATTTCCGGGGTGTGTATCGCAACGAAGCCTTCGGGAACTTCGTGTACGAGCAAGATGGTGTGGAGATGATGTACTTCATCAATTGCCAGGCCATTCCTGGCACAGATGGTTTCCTCATTCTCATCCATGATGTTGAGTACGA
>CAZYDY010000231.1:0-3738 GCA_964646245.1 uncultured Sphaerobacteraceae bacterium | reverse complement strand
AAAATGGCGATGGCTCGGAGTAACTACCACCTGCATGATGTAGGTGAGTGCCAGGAAGATACTCACCAGAATCATGAGCATGCCAAATGCCGTATCGAAGTCGTTGTAGTAGCTGTGAATGACGCCAATGTGTGCCAGTTGCCACGGCAGGAACTTGATTACATTGCGTATCAGGGCTGATTTCATTACGTCGCCCTGGTATTCCACCGTGAGCTCCATTTGAATCTTGCCCGTCGTGGCATACGGGATTTGCGATTCTTTCCTCGTAAACCAAAGCGTCACCGGCACGACAGTCGTGAGAGCGGAGATGACCTGCATTTGCATCTCTGTAAAATCAGGAACACGATCCCACAAAGCCAGGTACACCAAGAATGTCAGCATCGCGAGGACGATAAGATAGCCAGAGATTAACAGCCAATCGATGACAAGTGCCAAAAGCCGCTTTGTCACGATTGAGTGCATCTTGTGCCTTCGTGTGTTTGGAGAAAATAGTTCTATGGATTGGTCGGGGTGAGAGGATTCGAACCTCCGACCTCAGCGTCCCAAACGCCGCGCGCTACCAGGCTGCGCCACACCCCGTTTGCCGCTCACTTGTACGTGATCAGCGATGGAGAGTATACCCCATTTCTCAATTGGAATCCCGGATTACGCGATAGATCGTGGTGGAGTCGTTCTGGAACGCAATTTCCAGGTGGTCGCCCTCCATCGACTCGATTGTTGCGATCGCGTCATCGTTGCCAGTGTCAACACAACCGCCTCCATCAATCGTTGGGTATTGGCGTTCCATTTGGCCAACCACGACATACTCGACACCGTACCGATCAAGGAATGCACGCTTTTCGTCGACAGATGCATTGGCGTCTGTATAGAACGAGCGCATCTCATCCACTCGAATGCGCAGGTCCCCGGCAGAGCGTTGCTGGTTCTGATGCCGCGCCCAACCGATAACAGCCGGTAATCCGGTATTGACGGAGTATCGCGATCCGAAACATCGGTACTCTCCGAATGCCGCTTCGGCAATGACAGGAGAACCAGAGATGTTCTCGTTCATCCAGTTGATGGCGTCGAGGTCATCCGCAAACCTGAGTGACGGCGCGGCAACAGGGTTACCCTCGGCATCTCGCCCGACCATATCGATAGTCCCGTATTCCATCCAGCTATATGCGTTGAGGGTCACATCGCCCCCATCGCCAAAGCGTTGGTCCAGCCGAATTGGCGTTGCCACGAGAACGTAGGTGCTCATCAGGGCCATCAGCGGCAGCGCGATTGCAGCAGTCCACTTTACTGCCGACGCCTGGGTCAGCGAGGCGACGGGTCGAGCTATTCGTCGACCGACAGGTTCTTCCCATACGAGGAGCCGCCAGATCGCGATACCAACGATGACTCCACAGGCCAACCCGAGCAGGTTCCATATCTGGTTGTAGAACTTGAACACCGTGTTCATGCGATACCAGGTACTGCCATCCAGGTCATCGACCAGGTAAACGACCTCAAGAGCAGCACCCAGGAGCGTTGCGGCGGCGATGAGTGCCGCGATGAACCGGGCGGATTGACGCTCCAAGCCGACCCACACAATGGCTGCACTGAGTCCTATTCCAAGGTAAAGGGCGAGTGAATCGTAATCAAATACCAGTAGCCATGCGGATGAAACCATCGCCACAACCGAGAGTGCCTGAAGCCAACTTACCGGGATGTCGAAATCGTTCGGTTCATCTGCAGATTGCCAGGCGATATTCGTCCAAATTCCCACCAGTCCGATGACAACAAGGACCTCACCAGCGCGATAGATCAGCATTTCATCGTCGCCGCGGAATCCCCATTGCAGAATCAGGCCGACTAGAACCGAAGCTGCCAGTCCTCGCAGCAGCAGAGTGTTCGCAATCGCGCCACGGCGCACATATCCAAGCAAAACAATGGCACCAAGCGTACAGATAATGAGTTGCACACCAAGGTGGGATTCGAGCGCAATGAGCGGAGTGGTGTCCGTGGTGAATCCGATTTGTCCGTAAAGGGATTCGAAATCGCGGATGAATGGGAAAGCGGTGATGAAGGCGATGATCGCAATGACCACCGTACCGCCGAGGATGATTCCCAGTCTTTCTACCAGGGACGGCACCCGAATCGTCATCATTGTGAGACCGAGCACGGCTATGGCGACGGACATCGGCATATCCCATGCATTGGTCATCCAGAGCGAGCCGATGACAATACCCGTCAACATGAACGGTGCGAGTATCTCCAGCTGATGCGTCATGTTCAGGCGCTTGCGCACAAACATAAGGGGTACCGTTCGCCAGCTCGCCGCGATCTGCCAGGCAAGCGCTATCACCATCAGCGTGTAGGGCATGGCGATGACGTGCGGATGCAAATCGGCGTAGAGGGCGCTGAAGTAGGGGAACTCGGTGATGTTTATCTGGCGCGCCGGGTCCGGAATCGCACGGGTTGGTTCCCACACCCAGTAAACAAACGGCTGCGGTGAAGTGATTTTATTGAACGCCCGATCCCAGAGCCGCGTTGCCACGATCATGTTGCCCGCGAATTGCACGAAGAAGACGCCCGCGAGACCAGCGAGTCCGGCACCGAAGTTGGAGGCAGTTAATCGCTTTCCAAAGCTCGCACAGAGGCTGAACGCAGCCGCGGCAAGCATGGCCGGGAAGAGGGGAGTGGCGAGATTGAACGCGATTTCCGGTGGGATGCCTGTGATCTTGATAAGGTTCGCGACCAGGAAAGTTCCGAAGTAGTAATAGTTCAGTATTCCACCGGCGTACCAGGGATCTCCTGGCGGGAACGAATCCGCCCGGAGTATCGCGTTCAAATGCGCAAACTCCATCGGTTTCTCGCCGCCCCAAAAGGGATGCCAGGAGTCCGGGTTCAACGCCCGAAGGAGCAGGAAGAAAAGAAACGTCAGCCAGAATACCCACTCGCTGGTCGTTGCCATTGGGTTATGGCGCCAATGGCGCTCACCGGGTGAAACGGAAACGCGTCGAATTACCAGCCAGCTGAATGCAGCGATGACGAGCATGGCCGCGATAGACCACACTGTGCGGAAACTGATGATGCCAAAGGACGCCGGGTACCAAACGAGCAGCCCTCCCAGGAGAATGCTGATCGGCCGGCCGAACGCCCAGCCGCGATCCGGCAGGCGGGAGAACATTCGTCGTACCAATGGCCAGCTGATGACCTGTAGCGCAATGAGGAGCAATACCCATACGGCAACTGCCCCCCAGGAATAGCTGGTAAAACCAGCACTCCAGCGGGCATCGGCCATTGTTTGAACAATGCCGGCAGAATCCCCCGGGCGGGTCAGGGCGGCAGGAAGTGGTGCCCCTGGAATCAATGCCTGCAAACTCAACGACGTAAACGACATGTATGACTCCGCGCGTCGAAATCGCGCACAATACAGGCACTACTGCCTCTGCGCAGTGTAACGCAGCACCGTTACGGACGTACAAGGATACTAAACATGCCAAAGGCAAAAGTCATATTCATGGGCACGCCGGAGTTCGCCGTACCGGCATTACGCGTGCTCGCTGGTCGCGATGATGTCGATGTGCGACTGGTGGTCACGCAGCCGGACCGACCAGCAGGTCGAGGCAGGAAACTGGTTTCCCCGGCCGTGAAGGTCGCCGCGGACGGGCTTGGCCTCCCTGTGTTGCAGACGGATAGCTTGCGTCATGCAGAAGTGAAGCAGCGGATTATCGACGAATCCCCGGACCTGGTCGTGGTAGCCGCGTTCGG
>CAZYDY010000230.1:0-3746 GCA_964646245.1 uncultured Sphaerobacteraceae bacterium | reverse complement strand
GCGGGTGGGGTTGCCATGCTGCCGGGCGTTACCGATTGGGTCGCCGCATCCTCGCCACACGCGATCAACATCGGCACTATCAGGATGAGCAATAGCGCTATCGGGGTCTTGTTGAATGCTGTACGCAAGTAACATCCTTGCAGGGCAAAACGACATACTCGGGAACGTTAGAACCCAAGTATGGAACGGCTCTTCCTGTCAATCAAGCGAAATGAATGCAAAATCAGAATATTGGATTGTTTTCGGTCTCTATGGAAGAGAGTAAACCCACTCATCGGTGTCGTACTTGGTGCTCACCAACTCATCGAGACGAGCGAGTTCTTCCGGGCGGAATGAATCATCTTTCAGCCCATACTGACCGCGGAAGTACCCGATCATGTGGTTGATGATCACATCACGATCGAGCTCAGTTTGCTGGCGAAGCGGGGCCACACGCTTATCCGCACTGGTGACTCCCTTATCGCTCAGCTTCTCTTTACCGATGCGAAGAATGCGGGTGAGGGCACCATCGGTCATATCGTAGGCACACGTGGTGTGGTGCAGGGCAATGCCCTTTTTGCGCGCCTGGGCGGCACCACCGATTTTGCCATTGCTACTGGTGATGTCGTTGAGCGGCACATACCAGGCATCTACACCAAGTTCCCGCAGCGAATCCAGCACCCAACTATCGAAGAACTGATAACTCTCGGCAAAGCTCATGCCCTTTACCAATTCTTCTGGCGCGGCAATGGTGTAGGTAATGGCGTTCTGCGGCTCAATCAGCATGGCACCGCCACCGGTCATCCGGCGACTGATGGTGACATCACCCTCACGAGCGGCATCTTCATAGATTTCATTTTTCACGCTCTGGAATCGGCCAATAATAACGGCGTTGGCATTCCAGTTCCAGAAACGAATGTGCGGTCCACGACGACCAGCGGCCATCTCATCCAGGATCACTTCGTCCATGGCGTTCTGTGCTCGCGGTGCGAACTTCGGGTTCGGGAGCAGGGTCCACTTCACGCTCTTAAAGCGACGGTCCCATTCGGCTCGCTGTTCCGGAGTGGGATTGGCTCGTTCACTCATGATTCCACTCCGTCCAGCGCACGGCGCACAGCGATGACAATTCCTTCGGGGGATGTACCGAGAAGCTCGGTATCCGGATGCAGGTCCATACGAATGCGTTCGGCGAAACTTTCGTCGTCCAGGTCCACATCTACGCCTTCGAGTGCGTCCGTAAGGGGCCCCAGCTCTTCGTCCGGGTAGAGAAAGAAATCGCCACTGATGACCATATTCTTGAAACGGCCGTCAACCACATCGAAATCTACCACCACCAGTTTTCCGCCCGGGGTTTTGTATTCGCCGTGCATTATTGGTAACCTCTTGCGCTGTACGAACATGTGTTCTATACTGAAATTGTCACGCCGATGGAGAGCGATCCCCACCCTTTCCAGTTCCCATCTGGCAAACGTGACACCCTTCTCTTCCCGAGCCGCCGGAGTTCCGCCTGGCGGCTCACTTTAATTTCTTCCCTAACCCAGTGCTTCCCTAAACCGATTAATGGTTTGTTCTTCCCAGATGAGGTGTTCTTCTACTTCGTCGGAAAGTGTGGTTTCACCAAGCACCCAATGCGGAACACTGCGCTCCCAGTCCTTGAGCGTCAGGTTAATAAGCAAACTCACGAGCTCGCCACGATCATGGATAAACTCGTCGAGGGCCTGCTCCGGAGTACCTTCGAGTTCAGGTGCGTTGCGAACGGTTGGTTCACTTTCAATTGCGCGAAGGTTTACGTTCTCGCCACGCATGATCTTCTGGGACCGGCTGAGCATGATAGCTTCGCGGGCGCGAATTTCTTTCAGCAGGGTCACCAAACTTTCATCCAGATCATCCGGAACGGGATTCCCCAGCAGTTCGCGAAGCGTATTGCTCTCTTCGGTCAGGCCATCGATCAGGTCACGATAGGCGTCAAGCATTGGATAGTACGTCCTTTTCGAACGACTCCGCGTGGATTTCCCACGTGAAGCCGAATGGATCCCGGAACACAAAAATGCCGGGTGTTTTGTTGTCCATCACCGTCCAGTTACGAACCAGCGCCTCGGCCTGAATCGAATTCAGGTTTTCATCCGGCACCAGCAACCTGACTGGCGGTGGGACATTACCATGCACATGGAGCGGTTCGGCACGGCCTACACGTTCCAGCGCAATGGTGAGTGGTCCGTTCTGCAGGAAGGCGAAATCAGCCTCCGGTACAGTGCGAACATCTCCTTGTTGTCCGGGTTGTGCGTTGTGCCAAACGTACCCTCCGCGGTCATCACGATCGGCGCGGTCCACGAGCTCCGCTCCAAAGACCTCGGCATACGCCAACTCCGCCCGGAACAGATCGATCACAGGCAGAAGCAGCATCGTGGCCCCATCAATAGTGATGTTCGGGTGGTCCGTCGGCTCATCCGTCGCAAGGATGGTGACATTCCCCACGCGCGGTGCGTTCACCAGCGCTGTGCCGGTGCGGGAAATTCGTGTTTCCAACGACGCCGATGCCGGCTTCAGCGCATCGGCCGGGCCGGTGCGGGTTTGGTGATCACCGATCTTGGGAATCGTGCGATCTACCCATGGCTGATCGCGACGAATTGCTGCCACCACGGCGGAAGGGTCGGTATCCGCCACAGGTACCCGGGTTCCGTCCATGAACCGATAGTTCACCGGGCGGGCATCAGGGATGTTCGCTCGAACATCGTCGTACCAATCCCTCAGCAGCCCCACAACCTCAAGGGAGTGTGCCCAGAGCGTGATGGTAATACCCCGACTGTCGAAATCACCGGCGATACCAACGTGGGTATCGGTGATGCCGGAGCCGGGTGCGTGATTGATAACTACATTTGCTTGCTCGTAGAGTTCTTCAGGAACTTCCAGCAGGAACCGATAGGCCATGTTTGCCTCTCCCATGCGTCAGGCTAATTGCTGTGGCTATTGTACCAACGGAACAGGAAACGTCGGGCACGGGTAAATCATCGCTGAAGTAATCGAATAAACGCATTGCGATTAATTTCACGCAGTGTGTTACTATCCGCGAGGCTGTTGAGAGCGAACGTTCATGAAACGTGTGTTCAAACAGTCTTTTCATTATCCGGCATCGGGTAGTGAATACCGGTTCGAGCATGCCATGGCTGGTGGAACGAATCGGTACGTTGTTCCTTGATCGCGGTCCCTCCGCGGTCTCACACTTCTGAGGGAAGGATTCTCTTCTTCATGTCATTTTCAGAGAAGACGATGAGCACTGCTTCATCGTCTGTCATATCGCGCCGTGGTTTTGCCAGGCGAGGACTGGCTGCGTTCGCAGCCATCGCCGGCGGATCACTCGCCGGATCGGTTGCTGCCCAGGAAACCCAGGTCGTCCTCGACGATCCCAAATGGGAATCCGAAGTCGTCGAGGCGGCCGAAACGGTCACGGCAAACAAGCCCACTCGTAGCGGTCAGTTCATCGTCGATTTCGCACTGCAGTATGTCGGTTACCCGTACGTGTGGGCAGGAAACTCCCCCGCCGGGTTCGATTGCAGTGGATTCACCCAGTACGTGATCCTCAACACCGTTGGTCTCAACATCGGTCACGCCAGCGGCGGGCAGATGGGCTACGGCGCCTGGGTAGATGCAGGCGACCTGCAGCCAGGTGACCTGGTTTTCTTCGCGGGAACGTATGGTTCCGGCATCAGCCACACCGGTGTTTACATCGGCGATGGCCAGTTCGTCCACGCGGAGAACCCGGGCACAGG
>CAZYDY010000229.1:1631-3793 GCA_964646245.1 uncultured Sphaerobacteraceae bacterium | reverse complement strand
TCGGACGCCAACATTGGTTTTGCACTTCTGCGTTGCGGAACTGAACTGCAGGGCGAAGGTATCGATCCAACTGCATTCACCACCGAATACAACGCCGCCGATATCGAATCCATCCGCATCGCCATGGGGTACGAGCAGGTCAATCTCTATGGCATCAGCTACGGATCCAAGTTGGCGCTGAGCGCCGTGCGTGATTATCCGGATTCGATTCGCTCCACCATCATCGCCTCGCCACTGCCCCTGGAACAAAACCCCTTCTCCGATCAGACACTCGGATTCAACCATGCGCTAGAGCAGCTCTGGGCCGCGTGTGCAGCGGATCCGGTTTGTGCCGAAGCCAACCCGGATCCGGCAGGGGATTTCCTCCTCGCGGTCGAACGACTGAAGACCGAGCCAATGTCCGTAATCGCGACAAACCCTGCGACCGGCGAATCGATGGAACTTCCCGTCGATAACTACCAGTTCATGCAGATTCTCTATCTGGGTGTTTTCATTGGCGACTACGTACCGCTGGTCCCCTACCTCGTCACATCCGTCGCTGCTGGCGACGACTCGATCTTGCAGATGTTCGGCTCCGGACTCCTCGCTGGCGGCGGATCGTCTCTCGGTGCGATGTTCACCTACTTCTGCCAGGACGAGGTTCCGTTCAGCCCTTCAGAGGAAACGTTCGAAACCATCGAGGCGGCCAACCTTCCCGCACCATTCACCGATGGCAGCTGGATCAGCCTGGGCCAGCAGGCCTACACAATCTGCCAGATGTGGAACATGCCCGAAGCCGATCCTGTCGAGGCCGAAGCGGTGATGAGCGACGAACCCTTGCTTGTCTTCACCGGCACGTTTGATCCCATAACTCCAGCCAGCAATGGCGAGGTAGTGGCCGCAAACTTCCCGAACAGCCAGCTGGTCAACTTCACAGCCCAGGGCCACGATCCCGCCACGTATGTGCCGGATTGCTCTGGTCCAATGATCCTCGGATTCCTGGACAACCCTTCTGCACCGCTGGATGCATCATGTGCAGATGTTCCGGTAAACTTCCCCTCACCTGAGGAACTTGAATCCATGCCGGCTACGCCGGTAGCAACCCCGGTATCCATTCCGGTAGACGGACTCTAGGCATGCGAGAACTGGGTAAAATCGTCCGCTTGCAAGTGCAACAGCACTCCACCAAAACAGGAACAAAGCCGTTTCAAACGTACTCGCCCACGTCGGCCATCGTACCTGTGCAAACGCTGCGTATGGACTCCAACGGCGTTGAAGGCATCGATGACCAGGGGCAAACCCTGCCGGATGTCCACAACGCCACACATCCGCAGACCAAATTCACCGGCAACAACAGCGTCTCAATCGGCTTCACCAGTCACTATGTAAAAATGCGCGATCGCTTCGGCGATCACCTCAGTGATGGAGCGGCCGGCGAGAACATCATCGTGAATTGCGATGACCGTATTTCGCTGGACATGATCGAAGCTGGAATCGTCATTCAGGGAGAGAACGGCGAGGTGCGGATCGGCCCATGGGAAATCCTGAACCCGTGCAATCCGTTCACAAAATTCTGCCTGCAATTACCAGGCGACACAAAACCAGATCGCAACGTCACGGAGGCACTGCAATTCCTCATGCACGGAATGCGCGGCTTCAATACCATCTACACCGGCGAGAACTCTCCGGTCGAAATCCGCGTGGGCGATTCCGTTTACCTTGCTGACTAGATCTACTCGTCCTCGTCATCGGACGATTCAGGTAACACCACATACTCACGATCGAACGTCCAGTCATGGATCGTCTCGATCTCGACCTCTACCCGTGGATTGAGCGGATCGATCTGCTTGGTCAGGTGCATGTCCACGACATTACGATCATCGAACCCCAGCGACTCCGCGATGGTATCGAGCGTGATCTTAATCCCACCATCGAGATCTCGCCGCATCGGCGTCGAGAAGTAGAACGTCATGTACACGCCAAGCAGGTTGTTCTGGAAGGCATGTTCCTCCACAGGACTGATGACGGATTTGTCCCGCATCATCTGCATCGCCTTGTTCGCGTCCTTCTTCCAGGTACTCGCCACCTTGCTCAGCACACGCTTCCGCTTGCCCACCACCACATACTGCGCGTTGATACTGGGCGGCATGGAGAGCGAGAGATGCAACGTTACGGGTTTCCGG
>CAZYDY010000229.1:0-1531 GCA_964646245.1 uncultured Sphaerobacteraceae bacterium | reverse complement strand
CTCACACATCACTCCGCTTCAGGTGCGCCAGCACCTCCACATGATGCGTCTGCGGGAACATGTCATACGCCTTCACGCTCACGAGTTCGTAGCCACCATCCAGCAGTCCACGCAGGTCGCGCGCAAATGTCGCCGGGTCACAACTTACCGCCGCGATATGGGCCGGATTCATATTGATCATGCCCCGAATAGCGCGGTCACCTGCACCGGTGCGCGGCGGATCAAACACCATCAGCGCCACCTTGCCGTAGCGGGTGTTGTCACCATTCACCCAGTGCTCAACCGGTGTGGAAATCACCTTGCTCCGTGTGAATCCGGCGTGCTCCAGGTTCTCTTTCAGGAATTTGGCGGCTGGCTTGTGGCTCTCCACTCCGATAATCCGCTTGAACAACTTCGCCAACGGCAGGCTGAAGAGACCAACACCAGCGTAGAGATCAACGGCATACCCGTTCTCGGCACGAGCCTGGGTGGCGATCTGCATCACACCCTTTACCAGCTCGGCCGCGATGTCGATATTCGCCTGGAAGAAGCTCTCCGCGCTGAAGGTGTAATCGAACTCACCCACCTTCTGTCGCAATACCGCCGATCGCTGCGTCGCCGTCTGCTCCAGTGCGGTCCCGGTGTCTGTCGCCACAGCGCGATACTCGCGGGCGCTGTCGGGCACAAGTCCGGCCTCAACATCATCGCGCAATGTCTGGAGGAGTGTGTTCATCGTGTCGGTGATCAGCGGACACTGCTTCACATCAATGATTGTCTTGCTGTTGTCCGCGAAGTAGCCCACAAGATGATTCTCGGCACTTACCTGGAATTCCGCCCGGCTGCGATAGCCGAACTGCTTCGGACTGGCGACGATATCGATCTTCGGCATTTCCTCGAGCTTGGCGATACGTCGGAGCGAATCCTCGATCATCCCCACTTTCAGCTTGAGTTGATCCTGGTATCCGATGTGGATAAAGTCGTAAACACCGGCGCGCTCTTCGTACTCCACCTCCGGCTCAATCCGCATCGGCGAAGGTGTGTAAATCTTCTCCGGCACCGCGTGGAGGACATTTTTGGCAGTGCGGTACACGCGGGCACGAACATGATCGCCCGGTGCCGTGCGGCTCACGAAGACGGTCTTGCCCTCGGCGAATCCGATTCCCTTGCCATCTCCCACGATACGGTCAATGGTGACGTCGATAAATTGTTCTGGTTGGTTGCGATGTGTCATGGTGGACTCCGGGGCTGCGAGCAAGTTCTCAATAGGTGATACTACCCGATAGTGCACCGGTTCGACCGATCATTCGAGGCCAATCCCCATGAGTTCACTTCCTAATTCATCCCGCCCGTGGCGACTTGCCGTGCTGATTAGCGGCAGCGGCAGGACGTTACAGAACCTGATTCACGTAATTGAAGCAGGCGATCTCAACGCCGAGATCGTGGCAGTGGTGAGTTCGGTTGAAGATGTACGCGGACTCGAAATAGCCGCAGAATCCGGCATTCCAACCCACACGCTTACGTCGAAACACGCGCGCGGCGTGGATGCCTACTC
>CAZYDY010000228.1:0-3823 GCA_964646245.1 uncultured Sphaerobacteraceae bacterium | reverse complement strand
TTCGTCGGCGTCTTTATCGCCCGGGTAAGTCGTGGCCGCACCGTTCGGCAGTTCGCAGCTGGCGTCATGCTCGTACCAACCATGATCGGCATCTTGTGGTTCGCCGTACTCGGAGGCTCAGCATTGCTGTATGAGCACCGCAGCCCAGGCACAATGACGGAGCCAGATGGAACCGTCAATATGGAGGGAGCCTTCTTCCTGTTGCTCGATCAACTCCCCGGCACACCGGTATTGCTGGTAGGCGCAATAGTGTTGATAGGTGTCTTCTTCATCACGTCCTCGGATTCCGGGGCGCTGGTAATGGGGATGATTGCCACCGGTGGCAATCAGGAACCTCCCGCCTGGGTGCGCACATTCTTCACCATCGCAACGTCGGTCCTGGCAGCTTCGCTGCTGATGGGAGGCGGACTCACCGCAATGCAAACTGCAGCCATCCTGATCGCCCTGCCATTCAGCGTGGTGATGGTGTTAATGTGTTGGGCAACCTGGCTCGCGTTCAGCCGGGAAAGTCGGGCCTGGGAACGAGCACAGCAAGCCCAGCTTATGGATCAAATCGGTACGTATTACGATCTTGAAGTTGAAAGTCGCGACGGAGCCGAAATCGACCTTCCGCCATGGTTGGCCCGGCGCCGTCGCAACGCTGCGAGAAGATCACGCCAATCGGAGTAATCTTCTTACTCCTGGGCGTCACAGATGCAGAAGGGATGACCTGCCGGATCCAGCATAACCGTGAATCCCTTGTTCACCTCCAGCCGTTCCGCACCGAGTTCCCCGGCACGATGCACGTGCTCCTGCCGATCGCTTGTGTGGAAATCGATATGGATCTGTTGGCCCCGCTCCTGCGATGGCCACGTTGGCGGCTGGTAACCATCAACTTCCTGGAACGACAGCCACACATCACCCTGGCGGTTGATATCTATCCAGCCATCCTGGGGTTCAATCTCACCGCCAATCAGGCCCTGGTAGAACTCCGCCAGGGCTGTCGGGTCGCTGCAATCGAAGTTCACAGCCCTGAGGTTTGAGCTGGAATTCTCTGGCCCGGCTATGAAACAGAAGGGGTGTCCCACCGGATCGAGCAGGATAGGGTAGTGGAACCCATCCCGACGCTCGGTGAGCGTCGCGCCCAACTGGACCGCTTGCTGTACAGCCGCTTCGATATCACCAACCACGATATCGAAATGAACCTGTTGCCCGCGTTCCTGCGTCGGCCAGGTTGGTGCCTGGTAATCCTCAACCTGCTGGAACCAGATCTCGATCAGGCCCCCCGGCAAATAGAAGAAATCTCCACGATTCTCTACCCCGAATACTTCGGCATAGAACGCCGAAAGTGATACCGGATCCGGACAATCAACCGCGATGCTGTCGAGTTTGAGCGTGGCCATGTTTGGCTCCTTTCGTGACGCTAACTGTCACGATCGTAGCAACCATCTTGCCAACATGTGTCCGCTTTTATCCCAGGTCGAAGCGAGCGATCTGCTCACCGAACCAACTCACGGCCTCAAGGTTTCGAGGCTCCAGGCCGATAACCAGGTGTTTAAGGCCCAGTTCCCGCACGCCGTGGAGGTATTTCTGCACATCATCGTCTGGCGTATCGGAGCAGAAGCGCACACTTCCGGTACGGATCAAACTCTCCCGCGGCCTGTCGATCTTGTCGCAGGCGGCGTTGATCTTCTCCAGCAGGGGAGGGTAGTCATCCAGCGATTGCTGCCAGTCGCTGTTCCACGCATCAGCGTATTTCGCGACACTGTGAACAAGTCGGTCACCATTGCTCCCCACCAGGATCGGCGCACCATTGGCTCGCGGACCCCGCGGCTGGTTGATCGCACCATTCGTCTGCCAAAACCTGCCATCAACGGTGGATTTGCCATCGCGCAGCAAACCGTGGACGATCTCGATGCTTTCCTCAAACCGGCTTGCACGGTAATCAAACGGATATCCAAACTGGTCATACTCAGGCTTGTTCCAGCCGGCACCCATACCAAGAATGAAGCGCCCATCGCTGATTTCATCAATCATCTCGGCCATCTTGGCAACCAGGCCGGGATTGCGGAAGCCGGCGCAGTTAACGAGTGGACCGATCTGCACATCGGGCACAGCATTTGCGATAGCTGCCATCAATGTCCAGGCTTCCCAGGTGCCGACGGTTTCATCGTCCTGCTGAAAGCTGAGGTGATCCGCAAACCACATTGCTTCAAATCCAACAGCCTGGGCAGCTTCCGCCATCGCTACCACATCGGTAAAGCGCGGGGTTTCACCACCCATTGAACCTTCCCGCATGGGAATCATGAGCCCGAAGCTCATTTCTCGAGAGGATTCAAACCAAATAGGAGTGTCTTTCATGAGAGAGCCTTTCTCGTAATACGAATGCGTTTATCAGGTTTCCTTGTTAGACAGGAGCATAAGAATTGGCGAAATCGGAATCGCAGTCGAAGTCCCATCGTACGACATTGATTAGCAGAAAGCTGGCCATCCCGTTCGAAGCCCTTCTCGTCTTGGCGGGCGGGGTCGGCGTCGCGGTCAGTGGGCCGAACTTGTCTGTCTGGCTTCTTCTGGCGTGGGCAGTAGCTGCCTTGGTGTACCTGGTAGTGGCGGGATTCCGCCTGCTCCAGGCCGTGAGATCATCGGAACAGAACCAGATTCTCCTGCCAGGAGATAGTCCGCACCGGGGAACGTGGGGTAAATCATTCCACCTCGATGTCTTCGTCATCGGTGCGGCAAGCACCCTGGGTGTCGTCTCCGCCATTATCGTCACACGAAATGCCGACCTCACCGACTTTGCCGTCTTCTCCAGGATGTTGGCAGCAGCCAGCTTGATACTGGCGTGGCTGCTCTTGCAGATCGGATTCAGTCGACTCTACGCCGACACCTGGCACAAGGGCGAAGGTGAACCAGGCCTGGACTTTCCGAAGATGGAAGAGCCAGGCCTGGTTGAGTTTACGTATCACGCATTCGCTGTTGGAGCCGGATTCAAAACCTCGGATGTGGAGGTAACAACGTCACACATGCGAGCACTGGTCACGATTCACTCCGTCACATCGTTCCTCTATAACGCCGTGCTGGTAGCCTATGTTGTCTCGATTATGGCCAGCGCCTAATCGATCGCCATCCGGCGCAGTCGCCATGTACCGATTGCAAGTGAAACGGCCGCAATCGCCAGGATCGTGATCACCACGCGTGTCGGATCGGCAGCATTATCAACGGATATCCGGTCATCATCCAGCAGCTCGGAGAACATGCTACGCCCGTAATGGCTGATGCTAAAGCTGCGAATTCCCGGCAGGAATGACGACAACGCACCTTCCCAGATCGTGACGTAAAACATTCCCAGTAACAGGGTGCGTCGCACATACAGGCTGATAGTAAGGAAGATGCTGCCAAACCCGACAATGCCCACCAAACTACCGGCCATCATTGGCCACAGCATGTCCCGCAGGAGCTCGTAATTCCCCCAGCTATACACCGCCCAAACGATCGCAATACTGCCCCAAACCACGGGAATGGCAACCAGCATCACGGCAAGGAACTTCTCGAAGACAATCCGGAACCGACTCAC
This sequence comes from uncultured Sphaerobacteraceae bacterium, assembly GCA_964646245.1. Classification (GTDB taxonomy): domain Bacteria; phylum Chloroflexota; class Chloroflexia; order Thermomicrobiales; family UBA6265; genus UBA6265. Next base: position 270 of record CAZYDY010000228.1, on the reverse strand, counting down.
TGGCTTCAGCGCCAGGATATAGAGCGTTTTGTCGTCGATTTCATCCCCGAACGCCGCCGAAGCCAGCACCAACACCGAAATCGGCATCAGCAGCGTGGCGTACATGTTCAGGAAAATGACATTTGCCAGGTTGCTCCGCATGCTCCGAATAGTGCTTATATCGTTGACGATGTGCGGAATAATGGCGATTGCCAGCGGAATCAAACAGATCAGGGTAATAACAACCAGGGATCGGCTCTTTAGAAACTGGCGGATGGTGAGTGCTGTAAT
>CAZYDY010000227.1:0-3892 GCA_964646245.1 uncultured Sphaerobacteraceae bacterium | reverse complement strand
CCCATGGAAAGTCCGCCGATTGCCCACGGACCATCAGTGACGTTGAAGTGCCGCTTCAGGTGATTGGTGATATCTGTGACGATAAGATCTTCATAGTTGCGTTTGCCGATGCGTTCGTGGCCGATCCAATTGAGATATGCGCCGGTACCGGTATCCGGAAAGGCGATTGCCATTGGAAGCCCGGCAGCATGCCGCGCGATGTTGGAATGATTTATCCAGGTGGCGTGACTATCGGTAAGTCCATGAAGCTGGAATAGAACCGGGAATGGCCCCTCTCCTACATCGGGCAGATACAGGCTGTAGGTAACATGTTGGCCCATAGCCTGACTGTAAAACTCAATGCGTGCAAGCGACATGGTTGCCTCCCTTTTTCATCACATATGTGATCCCAGTGTCGTGCAACGGAGGCCGATGGGCAACAAAAAAGCCGACTGCCCTGTTCGGGGCGGTCGGCTTTCTCTGAGCGATTGATTATGCACCAGTACCGAGATGGAGCATCTCTCGGGCGACCTCCAGATCGATGATGGTGCCACGGTGAACGCGCTCGTGCACTTGCTCGGCACGCTCGGTGATACGCGGGAGATCTTTCTGCTCTACGTCTTCCAGCAGGGCCTTGGCGCTCTGGATATCACGACGCGAGAGTCGATCGTACTCCACGAAGATTTTGTGCGCCGGCTCGATGAACGATCCCGAGAACTCGCGCGCAAGCGGCAGCTCGTCCACCTGGTTCTCCAGGGCCAGCAGCGTGTTCTCGATAGAGCTTACGGCCAGCATCGCATTACGACGGGCTGAAGCTGTGCGCATATTGCGACCGATTGCGCGCATCTCATCGACCTTGTCCAGGCCTCCCAACACGATCTTTTCAAGCTCGCCTTCCGGGGAATTCGCCCTGGCGCGGTTGGAGGGCGTTGGCACGGACACGGGCTGGCGAGCCCGATCGACCATGCGGTTGGAGACGCCCATATTGGCCGTCATCCAGGCAACTCCGCCGTGGATAGCCAGGAATGCGCCCCACCCGACAGCGGGGAAGACCATCCAGAGCATGCCGTCCCACGTCAACAAGTTGATCACGAACAGCATCGCCATGATCACGGCGTACACCATTCCGTGCAGCAGGAATGTGGACATCACGAAGATGCGAAGCCCGCGGAATCGCTCACCCTTGTGGCGTGGCCGGGCTGGGTGCCGATCGCGATTGCGATCCATTTCCAGGCGCACTCCCCAGCGAGGTTCCTGAGTGTCATTGTTTCGGTTTATTCGTGTCATAGGTACACTCACTTTGTCACCTCTAATCTACCCGAGCGGCCTGGATCGGCGTATCGAGTGCCATCATTTCGCGGGCGACTTCAAGGTCGATCAGATTGCCGCGATGCAGGCGATCGTAGACCGCATCGAGTCGCTTCACCAGCGCCGGGAAATCATTCTCCTCCACCTCACGTAGCGTTGGCTGCGCCGAGGGGATATCTCGCAAGGCAAGGCGACTGTAATCACCAAGCAGCTTGCCCACTGGTACCAGGAGTCCGTTGAGGAAATCCCGGGCCAGCAACACTTCTTCGGGCCGCTCCTCGATCGCGAGGAGAATATCATCGGCCTTGGCGACCATCGTCATCGCATCGCGACGTGGCTGACCGTGTGGCAGGCGACGAACACTTGTGCGCATGTCGTCCACCACTTCCTGACCGCGCCGGATGATGGACTGGATTTCGGTCAGGCTCGGCGCCTTTTCGATCGGTTGCACTACCGGGCGAGTTGGAGCGGAAGAGTCGTCCTCATCGTCACCTTTTGTGGTGCGGTCGATTCGCTCAACGATGGCTCGTGCCAGGTTGGTCCCATCACCCATAAACACATCTACCGCGTGGAAGGTGAGACCAATTCCCCAGAAGAACGCGACCCACAGAAACCAGAGGCTTCCGGGACTGGTAACGACGTTCAGCACCAGGAGCGAGCCGATAACAATAACGTACGCGGTTAAGTGCTCGATGAATTCCTTCATCTTCTTCACACGCTTCTCGCGCTCGCTTTCCTCTGGCTTCTTTTTGCTCCATCCCTTGGCCATACAAATACCCTTCTCACACCCTCGGAACTGGGCTACTCTTCGTAACCAGATGGTCTGCGTAGCGACCTCGATACTCCGGTCCTGTTTCTATATCAACTATAGAATTATCGACCGGGGCCGATATACCGGATAACCGGAAGATTCACCTACCTGTTCCGCTCAAGAAAGGAATCACCTTGGTTCGTATCCCTGCAAGTCACGAAGATCTCCTCACGCGCCCAATTGTGGTGTCGCTTGTTACTGTCATGCCAGATGGCCAGCCGCAGGCCACACCAATCTGGGCTGATTTGCATGAGGGCAACATCCGCATCAACACCGTAGACGGACGCCAGAAGGACAAAAACCTTAGAGAGCGCAAAATGGCGACGGTCCTGGCAATTGACCCGGACAATCCGTACCGATGGATGGAAGTACGTGGCAAGGTCGTTTGGGAATCTGAAGGTGATGATCGGGACGTTATCGAAAAGCTCGCTCATGACTACACTGGCAAACCATATGCCACCCACGTTGATACTGACCGACGCGTAACATTCCACATTGCACCGGAACGCGTGGTTACCAGCGGGTAAGTTCCGAAGCTTTCTCAGGGCCGCGTCGACTGGTCGACGTGGCCCTTTGCTGTTATCAAATCCTCTGGCACAATCATTCACGTACTAACTGGACAAAGGGCTGTTACTAATCGTTCGTGAAAGTTGCGTTCGTGGCAGAGTTGACATCGCCAGGCATTATGGGCCTGCAAAAGCGTATCGTTTTCACACTTGCGGGAGCACAGGTGCTGGGAGGCGTTGGCGTAGCCAGTGGTGCTGCTGTAGGTGCGCTTCTCGCTGCCGATTTGGCGAGCGATTCATTCAGTGGCCTTGCCTCAGCTTCATCCGTCATCGGTTCGGCAGTTATTGCAATTCCCGTTACGCGGCTGATGACCACTACCGGACGTCGACAGGGTCTGGTTTTGGCGTACCTCATCGGCATCCTGGGTGCGCTGGTGATCATTCTTGGTGCCAAGATGGGTCACATAGCTGTAGCCCTGCCGGGGATGTTCCTGATGGGCGGTGGCATGACGGCCACGCTCCAGAGCCGGTATGCCGCTACTGACCTCGCCCAACCGAAGAACCGCGGACGAGACCTCTCCGTGGTGGTATGGGCAACGACAATCGGATCCGTTGTTGGCCCCAACCTCGCTGAATGGATGGGAGATATCGCGGAGCGGTTTGACCTTCCCCGTCTGTCCGGGCCGTACCTGATGACCATTGTTGTGTTCATCGCCGCCCTGGTGCTTGTGCAATTGATGCTGCGGCCTGACCCGCTCGCTGTATCCAACGACATGCTGGGTATCGATCGACTTGCAGCAAGGGCGAAACCCATGCCCCTGAAGGAAGCGCTTTCGCTCATTTTGGCCATTCCTGCAGCCAAGGTCGGACTGGCCAGCATGGCACTTGGTCAGGCCGTGATGGTAGCCGTGATGAGTATGACCCCTGTGCACCTGCATCATGCAGATGCATCGCTGGGGATTATCGGTGCTATTATCAGCGGCCACATCGCAGGCATGTATATCGCGTCACCAATAGTCGGCATCGCAGCTGATCGACTTGGTCGGCGGCCGGTGATCATGACCGGAATCATGATTCTTCTCGCTTCATTCGTACTCTCTGGAACAGCCTCAGGTAACCAACATACACAGCTGATGATCGGCCTTTTCATACTCGGGTTGGGCTGGAGCTGCACGATGATTGCTGGCAGCACGCTGCTGACCGAGAGCCTGCCAACGGATACTCGTCCGCGCGCACAGGGTGCCGCCGACCTGAGCATGGGCATTTGTGGTGCAATCGCCGGTTTGCT
>CAZYDY010000226.1:0-3897 GCA_964646245.1 uncultured Sphaerobacteraceae bacterium | reverse complement strand
TCGGCGACGGCCGGAAGTTCATCGAACGGACCGGTATAGCGCTTACCAACGAGCTCGGAGCCCTTGCAGGTCTTCAGCACTTCATGCTCGCCGCGAATGGCGTTCTTGATTGCGTCCGTACCGACCCAGTATTTCTTGCCGTTCTGCGCAACCAGGCTGTACTCCAGCTCCGGATTCACGCTGGCCATGGTGTTCACGGTCAGTGTCCACGGGGTGGTGGTCCACACCATCAGGCTTTCATCGCTATCCACAAGTGGAAGCTCCACAAACAGCGCCAGGTGTGTGCGCTGCTGGTAGCCCTCGGTGACGATTTCATGCTCACTCAGGCCGGTACCGCAGCGTGGGCACCATGGCATCACATCGTGGCCCTTGTAGATCCAGCCCTTTTCATGGACGGTCTTCAGAAAGTGCCAGATGGTGTAATTATTCTCATCGGACATGGTGTAATAGCTATTATCCCAGTCCATGAAATAACCGAGGCGCTTGCTTTGCTCCGTGATGCGATCGGCGTATTTGAGCACCCGCGCCTTGCAGCGCTCCACAAACTCGGCGATGCCGAATTCCTCGATCTCGCGCTTGTTCTTGAGGCCAAGTTCCTTCTCGACCTCTACCTCGACCCACAGTCCCTGGCAATCGAATCCGTTCTGGAAGCGTTGTTCCTTGCCGAGCATGTTGTGATAGCGCTGGAAAACATCCTTGTAGGTACGTCCCCAGCCGTGGTGCACACCCATAGGATTGTTGGCGGTGATGGGTCCATCAATGAAGCTCCAGGTTTCAGGGGCGCCATCGTTGCGGGTGAGGTAATCCTCAATCACGTTGGTGTCGTTCCACCACTGGAGCATGTCGCGCTCCAGGGCCGGGAAATCGACCTTGTTAGAGACGGGTTTGAAGGTGGATTTGGTTTTCGTGTCGGTCATGTGTCCTGAATCCTCGGGCCTGCCGGGGATGAAGGATCCCCGTGCGCAGCGCGTCCAAAAAATGAGGCGAGCGATAAACTCGTCGCAAGAAATCGATCAGAAAGATCGACGCTACCATCTGCATAGATTGTTGGGGGAAGAAATTCTGGAATTAATAAAACCCGCCCCCAATAAAGAGGACGAGCAAGCCCGCGGTACCACCTCAATTGACCGCCGTACGGCGGCCCACTTGATCGCCGAATAACGGATCGGCATCCCGGTCGGCTCCGGAGTGATCTCCCATCAGGTGGCTGTGCGGCCCGGCTCTCATCATCCCGGACTGGCTGTGCGATTCCGCCTGTGGGCGCTGGTTCCTTCAACGCCTGTGGTCTTTAGTTTTCCAACAGTTATTGTATCACTGAACCGATGTCAAGGTGACCGACCTCCTTACCTCCTGAGGAGCCGGTCACCTTGATTGGCTACACGCGGAATCAGGCGCGAGGCATTTCCAGCCTGTTTTTGATAGTGCCAGAAGCCTTCTCTTTGTCGTCAACGGGAGCCTTCGGTTCAGTCACCGGATCATCTTCCGCATTGATCTCAATGGTGGTGGCAAGTGGCTTCTCCTCAACGAAAAGCAGAATAACAGCAGCCGCAATCGCCAACGGAATCATGAACACGAATATCGGCATCAGCGCTTCGTTGTACGACTCCACAATGGGAATGCGAATTTCATCCGGGAAAGACTTCACCAACGCCGGAGTGAGCGAGCTCGCGCCATCGGGACTGCCGGTTCCGTCAGGCAGGCGGTCATTAATAAATTGGGTCAGCCGGCTCGCGAAGACGGCTCCGACGACTGCCGAACCGACACTACCGCCAACCTGACGGAAGTAGTTGTTGGCGGCAGTGGCTGTACCCACCATGCGGTGCGGGAACGAGTTCTGCACAACCAGTGTGAGAATTTGCATACTGGCACCGAGCCCCACGCCCATCACCCCGAGAGAAATGCAAATCATCGCAATGTGCGTGTCGATAGTCGTGGTGGAAAGCAGCCAAACGCCGATGGTGAGAACCACTGCGCCGACGATAGGCAGCACCTTGGTTCGCCCGGTTCGAGTTACAGCGTGTCCAACAATGATCGAAGTTGTCATCAGTGACGCCATCATCGGAATCATCAGCAGGCCGGCAGTGGTGGCATCGTACCCTTCTGCCATTTGCAGGTACGTTGGGATGTACGCAATGGTGCCGAACATCACAATAGACGTGAGCAATGCGGCCAGTGTGGTGAGATTAAAGTTGCGTTCCTTAAACAGAAGCAGCGGCATAACCGGCTCGGCCGCCCTCTGTTCAATGAACAGGAAGAGAACGGACGACACAATGGCGCCAGTTACCAGGCCGAGCATCTGCACTGAACCCCAGGCGTAGGTCGATCCTCCCCAGGTCCCGGTCAAAACAATGAAGGTTGTGGCGATGCCGAGTACAGCCATACCGGCATAGTCGTGCTTCGGAGGAGCCTTGGATCGGGGACGCTGCGGCAAATGGAGCAAAGCAACCACAGCAATAACGGCGAACAGACCCAACGGGATATTGAGCCAGAAGGTCCATCGCCAGCCGGGGCCTTCGGTAAGCCACCCTCCCAGAAGCGGACCGGCAACTGAGGAAAACGCGAACACTCCACCCAAAATTCCAACGTACTTGCCACGGTCCCTAGCCGGGACAACATCGGCAATGGCGGCCTGCGAGAGAATCATCAATCCGCCGCCGCCAAGACCCTGCACAACACGACCCACGATGAGCACCGGCATCGAATCCGCAAGACCACCGACGACGGAGCCGAGAACAAACGTGACAATAGCCGCGACCAGGAGCGGCTTGCGGCCGAGCACGTCACCGAGTTTTCCATACACCGGCATCATCACCGTAGAGGCCAGCATGTAGGCCGTGATCACCCAGGTCATCTGCTCCACGCCATGGAGCTCGCCCACAATGGTTGGCAGCGCACTGGAGAGCACTGTTTGGCTGAGCGATGCCAACAGCATGGTGACCATGAGGGCCACGAAGATCAGGGCGATATTGGGTTTGTTGGCATCGGTGTTCATATCAGAACGCGCGGTGTTGGTTGTCATACGGTTTCCTTGAGGATGTTGCGAAACATGGCGACAGCCGCATCCATGTCCGCGTCAGTAGCTGTGGACCCTGCGGATTGTCGGGAATACGTGAACTGCACGATTGTGCGGGCGAGTGCCAGCATTGCAGCTGCCGCCGCTTCGTCGTCTTCCACTCCGGTGTCCGTAGTACCAGAGAGCTTCTCGCGCAGCACCGGCGCGATCATGGACTCCACCAGCCCGGCATAGTGCATCTGGCGAGAGCGCAGCTCGGGGAAGCGCTCGATCAACTGCCTGCGCACGTTCGAGTTCGGAGACAGTCGGTAGGAGGACCGAAGCACCGTAACCATGAAGTGGACGAGCCCGGCGAGCAGATCGCCTTCAACCGCCTGGAACTCGGCAAGGGCGTCTGCGGGCATCTCGGGAGGTCCGAGGCCCAACACGGCATCCTCTTTGGTGGGGAAATAGTTGAAGAATGTTCGCCTGGAGATTCCGGCCATCTCAGCAATGGAATCGATAGTTGCCCGCGCGGGACCTTCTTCCAGTGCCAGCGTTGCCGCCGCCTTGTGGATTGCGCTCCACGTGTCCAGCCGTCGCTTCTCAAGTGTGATTTCTGATGTTGTCATCGTTACTGTATGCCTTCTTTGCACTGGTGCAACACTGCCTCATTGCAATTTGCACCAGTGCATTCTAACAGGCCTCGCTGACTTTTGCACTGGTGCAAGTTCGAGTTAATTACGATGGCGCCAAGGTGACCGCCCTTCACCTTGGCACTGTCCAGGATGCTCCACCAGTTGGCGCCTGGCTCCAACCAAGCGCTCTACGAGGAATCAGGTGCATCAACGAATCATGGAACGAAACCTGCATGGCAGTAATCAACGTATTCGGCGTTGACGAAA
>CAZYDY010000225.1:0-3967 GCA_964646245.1 uncultured Sphaerobacteraceae bacterium | reverse complement strand
GGTGCGGGCGGCGGGAGTCGAACCCGCACGGGTTGCCCCAACGGAGTTTAAGTCCGCAGCGTCTGCCGTTCCGCCACGCCCGCAGTGCATAGTGCAGTGTACGACCTGTGTGGGTACTGGGGCCAGAGCAGGGACGATTTTCCGGCGATCATAAACTTCTGTGTATTTGCACTGGAAAAATCATTACGAACACGTACAATACGTAGGCGTAATATCTTGTGCCCGATTCCGGGTGGTTTTTCAGCAGCAGATTTCACAGAGGGTTTCTCTCCATGCAACGTATCGTCAGTTGGTTCACCGAGCAATCGTATCGGAAGGCGTGGGTCGTTATTTTGGCGATCGTGGCGCTGGTGGGATTCGGAGCCTATTCGAGTTCCACAATCGACCAGGAGCTTCTTCCGGACATCGAGTTTCCTCTCGCCGTCGTTGTGGTGCAGAGCCCAGGGGATCAGCCTCAACAAATAGCGGAATCCGTGGTTGCGCCTATCGAGGCAGTGACATCAGAAATCACTGGCCTGAACTCTATGGAATCCACCTCGGTCTCGGGCATGAGTGTGATTCTGTACAACTTCGAGTTTGGCACAAGCCTTTCTGATATCGAGACCGAGCTTCAGAACTCAATCAACAAGGTTCCGCTCGCTCCCACGGTGCAGTTCCAGGTGCTGACATTTGATCCGTCAGCTACGCCAGTGGTGATCTTTGATGTCCAGGGTGGTGACCTCAGTCAGCCAGAGCTGTTTGCGCTCACCCAGGGGCAGGTAGTGCCGGCACTATCCGATATTGATGGTGTGGCGACTGTCGAAGTTGTCGGTGGAGCGATCAACGAAGTTCGAATCACGCTCGACCGCGATGAAATGCTGCAGTTGGGTATTTCATACGACCAGGTTTCCCAGAGCCTGACCACCAATAACGTCTTCCTTCCTTCTGGCCAGCTGATGAGCGATGGAGCCACGTTGCCGCTGCAAACGGTGGCGGTATTGACGGATCTTGACCAGATTCGCGCCATTTCCATCCCGGGCGCTGATGGGACCAACGTTTCCCTTGGCGAGATTGCAGAAGTGGAGCTCATTGAGGGAACCCAGGTTGGCTACAGTCGTACAGACGGCAGCCCATCACTTTCCGTTCAGGTGTCCAAGGAAAAGGCCGCAAATACCGTGGGCGTGTCGAACGCCGTTATGGACGAGATCGGGGCTATAGAGGAGTCACTGCCCGAAGGCGTTGAGATATCAGTATTCCTGGATCAGTCAGAGGTGATCGAGGAGTCCGTCAACGGTGTCATTGAAGAGGGCATTATCGGCGGCATCCTGGCTGTGATCGTCGTATTCCTGTTCTTGCGAAACTGGCGCACGACGCTCATCACAGCCGTCTCGATCCCGCTCTCCCTGATTGCCGCAATCATCGTGCTGGATTTGATGGGGCATTCGCTCAACATCATGACGTTGGCCGGCCTGACTATCGCGATTGGCCGCGTGATTGATGACACAATTGTTGTGCTGGAGAACGTCTATCGGCATATGTCCGAAGGGGTTGGTCCGTACCAGGCCATCAAGGAAGGCGCACGTGAAGTAACGGTTGCCATTTTGGGGGCGACTGCGGTGACCTGCGCGGTGTTCCTGCCCCTTGGGCTTTCGGGCGGCATTGTGGGCGAGTTGTTCTTGCCGTTTGCGATTGCCGTTGTGGCCGCGTTGGCCGCGTCACTCCTCATTGCCGTGACTGTGGTTCCGATGATGTCTCGTTACCTGTTGGCAGGCAAGGTGAAGAAGCAGGAGAAGCGTGCTGCTGATGGTGCGTTGGCGAAGTTCTACACTCCTATTCTCAAATGGTCGCTGAAAAATCGATGGAAGACACTTGGGATCTCCTCGCTCCTCCTGGTAGGGAGCCTGGCGCTCTTGCCGTTGCTTCCGGTGGTGTTCCTGCCGGATTCCGGCGAGAACGCTATCACCGTGAGTATTGACGCCCGACCGGGTGAGACGGCTGAAGCTGTTCTTGAGAATGCGATTGAGGTTGAGGAGCTGCTCGGCGAGTTTGATGTGGTCACGTACCAGACGGTGATCACGGGTGCATCGAGCGATTTCGCAGCAATCGGTAGCATCATCATGGGGACATCCCCCAACAGCGCGACGATCACCGTATCCCTTGAGAGTGGTGTCGACAAGCAGGAGGCTGCAAAGGACCTCCGCGAGATGATCGCGTCGGAGATTCCGGATAGTGAGAACATCTCGGTTTCCGCGACTGGTGGAGACTTCGGTGGTGGAGGCATCTCGATTACCCTGGCGGCTGATACCGCGAGTGGCCAGGAAGCGTTGCCCGAGTTCACCCAGCTTGTGGCGGACACCGTTGCAAGCAACGACGAGACTGCCAATGTCTCGAGTAACTTGTCCTCGGTGCAGAACTCCATTCAGGTTCACGTCGATACCAATGCAGCAGCGGAGTACGGACTGACGCCTTCCGCGGTGTCGGCGAATCTCGCCAGTCTTTCCTCAAGCCAGACAGTCACGATGGTGAACCTGGAGAACGGAATGTTCCCGGTTCGTCTCCTGGTTTCGGGTGGAGACATCAGTACCGTTGAAGAACTCGGCGCACTGGAAATCGTTCAGGGTGTGCGGCTCGATTCTATTGCGGAGTTGCATGAGGTTCCCTCGCAGGTGTCAATGACGCGCGTCGACGGAAAGCCGGCGGCGAGTGTGTCCGCTGATATCACCAGCGAGAACACTGGTGGAGTTTCGGCTGAGGTGCAGCAGGCTGTCGACAAGCTGGAGGTTCCGGACGGAGTTGAAGTGCTGGTTGGCGGCGTTGCCGGAGATATCGGAGAAGGATTCACGAGCCTCGCTATTGCCATTGTGATCGCTATTCTGCTGGTCTACGGCATCATGGCACTGCTGTTCCAGAGCTGGCTGGATCCGTTGGTGATTCTGTTCAGCCTGCCGCTGGCCGTTATTGGAGCCATTGTTGCCCTGGTGGTCACGGGCTCGGCCCTAAGCCTCAGTGCCTTGATCGGTATCCTGATGCTGGTGGGAATTGTGGTGACGAATGCGATTGTGCTGCTTGAGTTCGTGATCATGCTCCGGAAGGAGCGTGGCTACTCGCTGCATGATGCGTTGATAGAAGGGGCGCAAACTCGCCTCCGTCCGATCCTGATGACGGCGTTCGCCGCGATCCTGGCGCTGGTGCCGCTATCCCTCGGCCTGAACGAAGGGCTGCTCATTGCGGCAGACCTGGGACGCGTGGTGATCGGTGGGTTGTTTACATCCACCCTGCTGACATTGCTGGTTGTGCCGGTGATGTACAGCTTTGCTGACGGAATGAAGAAGAGGTTTGGACACTCCACGTTCGATGACGCGACCCCCGTTGTGGAAACGCCTGAGGTTCAGCCGAGCGGCGATTAGAGACCGAACGGTCGATGACTCCTTCTGTTTCGGTGTTGTTGTGCTGGCACCAATCTGGCACGTGCCAGATTGGTGCCGGTTGGGGCCAAGGAACCGGCAAAGTTTCTCCCGGAACGAACCTCTATTATTGAAACAGGACAGGTGTGACGAGGTGTGGAGATGAAGTCTGACAACCGTAATGTTCAGGTAGAACGAGTCACGGAAATCATTGATCGGTTTTACCGATTAAGTTCAGAGGTGTTTGAATCCCGGGCGCGGCAGTACAACCTGTCTCTCCAACAGATGTTGGTGCTGATCACGATCGAGAAGCTGGGTCCTGGCGTGGCGATTGTGGAAATCAGCCGTGCAACGAAAAGTCCCCCGAGTACGTTGACGGGTATCACGAATCGGCTTGTAGAATTCGGCCTGATTGAACGAGGAAGCTCTCCCGATGATCGACGCTCGGTGAGGGTTTCGGTTACGGACGCTGGCAGGAATGTTGTGACGTCGATCATCGACGAGCAGGTAGAGACGCTGGCTTCCGTGCTGGAGAGCATGCAGTCCGAGCACGTTGATCAGTTTATCGAGACGTTTACAACGTT
>CAZYDY010000224.1:2014-3976 GCA_964646245.1 uncultured Sphaerobacteraceae bacterium | reverse complement strand
CCGAGCTTTCCGAGCGAGAACAAGCGGCACAGCGGCTTGAAGCCCGACTGGCAGCATTGAGGCCAGAGGTAGGCCTCCATAGTCCGGTTGACCTGACGACAGTACAGACGCAGATGTCAGAAAAGGACATCATGCTCAGTTACCTGATCGTGGATGACCAGCTCACGCTGCAAGTAATCGACCACGAAGCAGTGGTTGGAGTAGCTCATTTGGCCGATGCAGGTTCCTTGAGTGAACTTGTAAGTAATATGCAGTTCCAGGTTGGCCGAGCTCTGGTATCCGGTACATCTGATGTCTCCGAGAGGCGAGCTACCCGATTAAAGCGAGATATGGATACAACGCTGGACCATCTTTACGAAATGCTCGTCCAGCCTGTGGAACACCTGCTGGAAGGGAAGTCGCATTGCATTGTCATTCCATCTGGCGATTTGCATTCGGTTCCGTTCGCCGCACTTCGTTGCAACGGGAGCTATCTGGCCGAGAGATTCTCGTTTACGACAGCACCGAGTGTGAGTGTGTTGGACAGCATGAACGCAAGGGATCGCCAAGACGCACACCTGCCAGAACACACATTGGTAGTTGGGGTATCCGATGAGATCGCGCCGGGAATGAGTGAAGAGGCTGTGCTGCTCTCCGAGAAGATGTGGCAACCAACATTGCTCCTGGATGAACAGGCGAGCAAGGATTCAGTAACCAGTGCCATGCAACAAGCTGAATTGATCCATCTCGCGTGCCATGGCCGGTTCGACCCGGAATTCCCAACCGCTTCGGGACTACAATTGGCCGATGGCTGGCTAACGCTCGACGATATTCGTCGTATTCCCTTGAGCCAACCGCTGATCGTGCTTTCCGGATGCGAGACTGGCCGGGCACGTGTTGATCACGGAGATGACCTTGTAGGCCTGATGACTGCCATGATTTCGACCGGAGCAGGGGAGATTGTTTCCAGCCTCTGGAAAACACACGATGGTGCAGCTTTGGCCCTGATGCAGGCTTTCTATGCTGCGCTGGAGACCGGCAAAACAGTCTCTGAGGCGTTGAATATCTCCCAAACGACTGTGCGGGAAACCTTTCCCCACCCGGCCATGTGGGCACCATTTGTAAGTATTTCAAAGATGAGTAAAGGAGCATGGGCATGACCTGGAAACTCCGCTGGATTTCATTTTTCGCCAGTCTTGTGCTGGCGCTTTCCACTGCGCAGGCTCCGGCAACATGGAACTTGGCCGAAAGTAACGATTGGAACGGCTCCTGGTCGGCGGAGGTGTTCGCTGACGACGATGACGATGATGATTGGGACGATGACGACTGGGATGACGATGATTGGGACGATGACGATTGGGACGACGATGACTGCGACGATGAGGACGATTGGGATGACGACGACTGCTATGTCCACGATCGAACGTTCGATACCGCGCTCCCGAACCAGGCGATCCTCCAGCTAAACCCCAGCGTTGATCCTTCTCAATTTGCTGCCGACCACGATGCGACCATCCTCGAAAGTGTCGACGAGGTGAATCTGATCCTGTTGCAACTCGACCCGGACATGGAGGACCAGGTCCAGGTCGATGAGTTAACGACTGATGAACGAGTAACCTGGGCGGAGCTTAACTACACGAGCCATGCTCCTGAAGGCCGCCCTCGCTACTTCTTCACCAGTTCAGCGCTTACTTCCGGATTTGTGGATGCACCGGCACTACCGCTGGAACTGGGTTTCACATCGCAGGCTGCCTGTGTGGATGGGACTGGTCTTATCGTAGCTGTTCTCGATACGGGAGTTGATGTCACTCATCCAATGCTCAAGAACAATATTGCCGCCGGTGGTGTGAATACCCTTGACGGTACCGATGACGTCGTTGACGACGGAAACGGCATCGACGACGATGCTGATGGCCTGATAGACGAACTGGTGGGTCATGGCACCCACGTGGCGGGAGGGATTGTCCAGGTTGCTCCGGATAC
>CAZYDY010000224.1:0-1914 GCA_964646245.1 uncultured Sphaerobacteraceae bacterium | reverse complement strand
ACCTACAGCAATTTTCACGAGACAGTGAGCATTAGTGCTCCCGGCGAAAGTGTCGCCAGCGCATACCCAGGCGGTCAGTACCTGACAGCAAGCGGAACCAGCATGGCGGCACCAATGGTCTCTGGCACGCTTGTATTGCTCATGGAGCGGTATCCGGATACGACTACCGACTTCCTGACCCAGACACTGCATGAGCAAACGACGCCCCTGAACCTCACCGATCCTTTGCTCGAAGGGCTCATGGGATCTGGCAGCCTCAACATAGATTCCGCAATAGATTGCGATCTCACTGGTGATACGTCGGGGGGTCAAGCCGGCTTTGTTCAGGCCCTGGGCGTGGCGAATCGGCCCCTGTAACCCTCTAACTCAATCCGACAAATAGAAGAATATCGCGATAACCACCCGGGTTATAAACCCGGGTGGTTATCGTTTTGATGCTCAGCACGGACTCAGCATAAGAAGTCCGCCGATGGAGGTGTATCAAATCTCGATGAAGACCCTCCATTGATACAGGAGGGGCGTCGCAATGCCGCGATTAGCCAACGTTAGTCGCAACGACGTAATCGAGGTAACAGATATGGATCAAATCAAACACGTGCTCGGGCAGAGCTCTCGCGCTATGTACTACAGCCACGACACCTACGGGCTGGGGCATCTTCGCCGAACACTCACACTCATGCATCACTTTTCCGAGAAGATCCCCGGTATCAACCAGGTAGTGGTCACAGGTTCTCCGTCTGCGAACCGATTTCCTCTGCCGCCGAACAGCGATCTGATCAAACTTCCGTCTGTTACCAAGAACCACGAGGGAGCCTATGTGCCCCGATCACTTGATGTAACCATGAAGTCACTCCGGGATGTGCGGCGAGATCTCCTGGTGACCGCAGCTGTCCCATTCCAGCCAGACTTTTTCCTTGTTGACCACTCGCCGGCAGGAATGAACGGGGAGGTTGTGCGCACCCTTCAGCGGCTGCGGACAGAGTCACCGCACACTCGCCTCGTTATTGGCTTGCGCGACGTCATGGATGACCCTGCTGTCGTCCGCAAGCAATGGGCACGGGACGGCGTCTATGAACTCCTGGACAACGTCTACGACCTGATCCTTGTGTATGGCGAACGCGATATCTACGACATTGTTTCCAAATACGGACTTTCGCCACAGGCCGCCGCAAAGACACGATTTGTAGGCTACCTGGGTCGCGAAACAGGGAGCCTCACGTCTGAACAGATACGCTCCAGGATCGAAATGCAGACCGACCACCTGGTTTTGGTAACGGCCGGTGGGGGTGGGGATGGACGACGCATGATCGATGCACTCCTGCGTGATATGCGTCAGGATCGCGGGGCAGCCGACTTTGATGTGCTGGTAGTTGGCGGACCGCTCATGTCCAGCGGCGATCGTGAAAGCCTCCAGCATCAGTTCGATGAATTACCAAACGCCCACTATCTGGAGTTTACCGACGATCTTACCAGTTACATCTGCGCTGCAGACGCCGTGGTTTCGATGGGTGGATACAACTCCGTTTGTGAAATCCTCTCCCTCGGCAAGAAGGGTTTGATCGTTCCGCGTGTAACTCCGCGGAAGGAACAACTCATTCGTGCCGAACTCCTCCAGCAGCATGGGTGCATTGAAATGATCCATCCAGACGATCTCGGACCTATGAGGCTGCTTGATTCGGTGACTGACCTGCTCGCGAAGTCCCGTCTTAACTGCTCGGTAATGGAAATGACTGGACTTGATAACGCTCTAAGGGCTGTCGAGTCGCTGTGGTCGTCACCCGAATTTGCATCCGCTTGAAAGGCAGCCCAAATATGAGTAACACAAGTAATTCCGGCGATAGCGCCAACGTGGCGTATATTCTCAAAATGTTCCCCAGGTTCTCGGAAACGTTCATTCTCAACGAGATCCTGGAG
>CAZYDY010000223.1:0-3992 GCA_964646245.1 uncultured Sphaerobacteraceae bacterium | reverse complement strand
TCGTCGCCCGACTCCGTCTGCAGGACTATGGTGTCTTCGAGGAATTCTTCATCAGAGATGAGGTCGCCTTCAAAACTCGTATCCACAAACCAGGTTGCGGCATCCCACTCGACAAGGTGACCGTGGACACCGCCTTCCCATGACGAGTCAGTCAGCTCACCAGGTACGTCTGCCGCGCCGGTACCAGAATCAGTAGTGGCCTCGGCTGTTGCATCAACAGGGGTATCTGTTTCCGAGGTATTCTCAAGCCCGTCCGTTTCGTCCGGCTCATCACCAGAGTCAGGGAGTCGTGCGTCGTCGCGTGGATCGCCAGTTCGGTCGCCCGTTGATTCCTCAGTGGCGTCCGGTGTCTCCGGCGTTTGCGTAGACTCCTCCGTTGGAGCACCAGAGGCAATGTCTGCGATCTCCTCCGGATCGATCTCCGGCATAACCGGTGCACCGTTGAGGACTACCTGCTCCTGAATGAGAACAAGCCCTCCTGCCACGCTTTCCGCCGGAACCTCGTGAGCCTGCATTATTTCATAACCAGGGGCGATATTGAGGTCCACAATGATTAGCATGAACGTGGATTCTTCGCGGTCTTTCGGAATCGAGAGGAGGCGCCAGGCATACTCATCACCGAGTTCTTCATCGACGACTTCTGCGCCGCCGAAATTCGAAATAATGCCGCTGGAGAAGCTGTTCAACACGATTTCCGGGGTAGAACCAGTTTGCCCCACAGCCACCATGCTGAGCGTGGTTGGTCCCTGGATACGCACAACTTCTATGTCTGGCTGTAACTCGGGTTCACCCACGAAATCGAAATCCGGTCCTATACCGACTTCAACGCCAGATTCAGGGAACGTGACGATATCTTCGGGTGCAGATGGAGTGGAAACGTCGGTTTCACCTAAAGACCCGTTTCCAGCAGCAACCGCGGCAAGCTCTGCCGGATCAACATTGTTCAGGAACGGCACACCATCAAGAAGCACTTCTGCCTGGGCGACCGAAAGATCCGATTCCAGCATGCTCGCTTCGGTCAGGATTCCCTGCAGCATATCCACATTGCCCTGGATATCCTCTTCAACCTGCAGGTAGTTGACGATCTCCATACCCTGGAACTGGATCAATACAAACAGGTAATGGGTGTCGCCGCTCATGCCGCGATCAAGTACCTCTACCTCATCGGCAGCGTTCTCCATCGACGAAAGATAGATATCGAGCGATTGCTGCGGGGTATCGGCGTCATCGTAGAAACTGACTTCAATGCTGGCCAGGGAACTATCGGAAGCGATGTCTACAATCTCCCCTTCGCCATTTGGGTAGTGCTGAAGCTCGGCCTCTGTGATTCGGAAGATCGGGCCGCTTACCTCGATCTCGACACCGGCAAGGCTGGAGGCGTAGAAATCAGGCTCGAAGTCCTGAATCTGGCCCGCTGATACGGGACCAGCGGCAAGCACAAGCGCCAGGGCGAGGAGAATGGCCCCGATTCGTTTTTGGTGTAGGTTCACGCGCATGTATCTGCCTTTCATATCAGTCACTGTCATTCAAGATAGGGATGATGTCGTCGATACTAACCTCACCCAGCAGTGGTTCGCCGTTGAACGTCACATCGTTCTGATAGTTTGCCAACTCGGTTTCGAATTCGCTCTCGGTTACAGCCATTCCTTGGACTTTCCACACGCCATCGCTGACGCTGGAAATCTCCAGAACCATAGCGCGGGTCTCGCCCTGCGTCTGCACACGATACACGCCAAACGCACGTGAATCGTCTGATTCTGCATAAAGCTCTACCGGTGCCTCAGCACCCACGGGAGCGTCCACAAACACGCTGGCCATCACAGTTTCAGGGGAATCGGACTTCTGGTGAATAAACCCAACGACGCCGTAACCATGCTCTGAACTGAGGAACATAATGTCCAGCTCACGAGTGATGAGAGGGAAATCGAACTCGATATGGCCTTCGACCTCCAGCCCTGCGCCGTTCGTCTCATATGTGTAACTACCCTGGTCCGGAGTTGGAACGGGTTCTGGAGTCGACGCCAGGAGCGCCTGATCCTCCGACACGATTGTTTCGAGATCCAGTACCGGTTCGGCCAAAAACTGAAGACCCGCAAGCGAGATCTCTTCGCGGGCCAGCGACAACTGCTCGAGAAAGTCCGCATCAAGTGAGTAAATGCTTTGGGCGAAGTCGGTATTGCCATCGATGTCCTCGGCGACCTCGATATAGAAGTAGCCAGACATCCCTTGCTCAAGTTCAAACCGCGCGAGGGCATAGTGGAGATCGTTCGCAAACCCGGTATCCAGAACCTCGAGTGAACGCGAAGCCGCGTCGAAATCCCTGAGCATAAGCTCAATGGTCTGCTCAGGTGTGTCCTCATCATCGAAGAACGAAACCTCAACGAAGCCGGCGCTATCAACGCTTGTGATATAAACGCGCTCGCCGCGGCCGTGTGGGTATTCCTCAAGATCTGCGTTTTGCAATACGTAGCTCGGGCCGGAGACTTCAATGGTCCACCCGAGCAACTCAGTTTCGTAGACGTTCTCTTGCTGCGCTGCAGCGGGTGCGTACCCAATACCCGTGAGTATCAGCAGAAACGCGATGATGAGGCGTACTGGCCTCATCATCCGAAATGTTGCATTCCTGGGGACACTTCCGGGTTCCACTGGTCACCTCCGGCGGTGAGACAGACGTCTAGCCACGATACTGATCGATCATTTCCTGGATCTCAGCCTCATCTATACCGGCGAACATTGGTTGGCCGTCTATCGAGATAATCCCTCGAAACGTCGTGATTGCCGCAGCGATATCAGCTTCGGCAATCGCTACCTGAATAGTGTGGAACCCGGGTGTGGACACCGCATCCACGGTGATGAACATGTACATATTGACGCCGAGGAAATCAATCGAGTACAGGCCGGAGGCGAACTCGCGGTTGCCCTGAGCATCGATCTGCTCAGCACCATCCAACTCTTCTCCGAATGCGTTGGCGTATGTTTCCATGACGCTTTGCGGAGTGCCGAACCCCTGTACAGCACCAATCGCTCCCATTCCCTGTGGAGTGTTGATGATGAGCTGGTCTTCGAAATCAGACTCTTCGGGGGCATAACCCTCGGCGATAACCACCTCGGCCCCACTGGAAGGCAGCACATAGGTATCGCCCGTGATGGTACTGGTTTCAGTGCCCGATGAGGTTCCCGCGAAATTCTCGCCCAGCTCAGTCCACACATCGCCCGACTGATACGCGGCGACACTCGCTGCGCCACCAACGCAGAAAACGAGTACCGCGGCGAGAACGACCCGGATTGAACGAAGCCAGAATGTATGGTTCACGGACAAATCCCTTCGTGTACTGGTGGCCCACTTAATTCAGGCCGTCTTCAACATCCTGCAGTGGAATTGCGCCGACAACCGGAACGCCGTTCACCGCCAGGCCAGATTCAATCATTTCGAGCGCGTCAGCCATCGTGACTGGCTCTTCTACCAACACGATAGTCGTCGAAGTCAAATCACATGTCTCAGTAACACACGTGACCTGGAAGTAAACGAAGTACTCACCATCGGCGTCTACCGCCTGAACCAGGATGCCACTTTGTTCTGGAGTGATCTCGTGATCGATGATTTCCGTTCCTTCCCCGAATACCCGGGCGAGGGCGGATGGGTCGTTCACGAAGTCACTGATAGCCTGGGTCGCATCCGTCCCTGAATTGGGATGAATGAGTAGAGAGAAGCTTACGTCGTTACCACCAGGCGTCGTCACTACGATCTGCAATTGGTCATCGCCTGTGGAGGTGTCGCTGCTAACAGCGTCACCGGCGCTATCATCCAACGCGAGATCATCGCTCCAGGTGACGCTTGCCCCGGTGGCTTCCACAGTCAGTTCATTCGGCAAGCTGGATGTGGCGTCTGTACCAGGAGTGGTACGGCTGGTGCGCCCGGATGTCTCGGAAGTGTTGCCACTCTCTGTGGTGTCGCCAGTACGCTGGGTGCGATTGGGCCGACCAGTGCTGGT
>CAZYDY010000222.1:0-4026 GCA_964646245.1 uncultured Sphaerobacteraceae bacterium | reverse complement strand
TTTTTACGACAAGGGGATGGTATTCAAACGACCCATGTCGAATGTATCGCTTCGTGAAACTGGGTGCGGTACTGATGGTCTCGCTCATGCGAGTAGGTCCTTCCCGTTACTGGGCATATCCCGGTGATGCAGTTGGAATAATAGCGTTGGTCGAGGGTGTGTCAACTCACGGTAATCTGCGGGTATGATTGCAGCACGAACCCGATGCGCCCTTCGCATCTGAGAGGAACGGACTTATCACATGGCACTCGATAAAGATACCTTTGGAACAAGACACCGCGTTGTTGTAACGGGTTTCGGTGCGCTCAGTGCAATTGGTAACAATGTCACGCAAAACTGGGAGTCCGCTATTGCGGGCACCAGCGGCATTACCCCAATCACCCGCTTCGATGCCAGCGAGTATCAAACCACTTTTGCCGGCGAGGTAAAAGACTTTGATGCAGCCGCTGAAATCGGCAGGAAAGAAGCTCGACGTCACGACCGATATAGCCAGTTCGCCATCGTTGCAACCCGACAGGCCGTCGAACACGCTGGTCTTGAGATCGGGCCGATTGCCGAGCGCGTCGGCGTGCTGATCGGCACCGGCATGGGCGGGATCGAGACATTCGAGACTGGGACCGAGAACCTTCTCAATGGTGGGCCGCGCCGCGTTTCTCCGTTCTTCGTTCCGATGATGCTGGCGAACATGGCCAGCGGAAACGTCGCGATCGATATCGGAGCCCAGGGGCCCAACTTCGCACCGGTGAGTGCCTGCGCCGCCGGAGCGCATGCTATCGGTGAAGCGACGCAGATGATTCGGAACGGACTCGCCGATGTAATGATCGCCGGCGGAGCCGAAGCGCCAGTGACACGTATCGGTGTAGCGGGCTTTGGCTCCATGGGCGCACTCAGTACCCGCAACGATGCCCCTCAGGAAGCGAGCAGGCCGTTTGATGCAGGCCGCGATGGCTTCGTTCTCGCAGAAGGTGCTGCGAGTTTGGTGCTGGAATCGCTTGACCATGCGCTTGCGCGTAACGCAACGATCCTCGGGGAAGTGATTGGTTACGGCATCACGGACGATGCGAATCACATGGTGCAGCCAGCGCCAGAAGGGAAGGGTGCTGCCCGGGCGATGGGCCTCGCGCTCGCGGATGCAAACATCGCTCCCGAATCAATCGGCTATCTCAACGCCCATGGCACCAGCACGCCATTGAATGAGAAGTTCGAGACGGCTGCGATCAAGACCGCTTTCGGCGACCATGCGTACCAACTCCCAATCAGCAGTACCAAATCGATGACAGGTCATTTGCTGGGTGCTGCGGGAGCCCTCGAGGCCGTGTTCACATTGCGGGCGCTGGAAACCGGGACTTTGCCACCGACAATCAACCAAACGGAACGCGATCCGGACTGCGATCTGGATTACATTCCGAACCATGCGCGTCAATCTGAAATAACAATGGCCATGAGCAATAGCATGGGATTCGGCGGCCATAACGTGAGTCTGATTTTCGCGAAGGCGCCGTAGTTTCTCCAACTTGAAACAGAGTACGAAAAAGCCCCTGCTGATGTATTCAGCAGGGGCTGGTTTTTGCGGTCTAGGATTACGAATCCAGGTAACCTGTCAGTGGGGCCATGCTCTCTGGCTGCCGCAGTTTGCGCAGTGCCTTCGCCTCAATCTGGCGAATTCGCTCCCGCGTAATTCCGAAGTCTCGCCCGACTTCTTCCAGCGTGCGGAACTGGCCGTCTTCGAGGCCATATCGCAATACAACGATGCGTCGCTCTCGCTCGTTCAGGCGATCCAGCGCTTCCACAATGTGGTCGCGCAGCATCTCGTGGCTGGCGAGCTCCAGTGGAGCGGGCATGTTCTCGTCCTCTACAAAATCGCCGAGGAACGCATCTCCATCGGAACCGACCGGCGACTCCAGGCTCATCGGATGTCGGCTGACATCCTGCATTTGCCGAACCTTTGCGAGGGTTACACACATCGCCTTGGCGATTTCTTCCTGGTTCGGTTCGCGCTCCAGGATCTGCTGGAGCCGATGGGAGGTCTTCTTGACACGGTTGATGGTCTCGCCAACGTGAACTGGCAGGCGGATCGTGCGGCTCTGATCGGAGATTGCCCGCGTGATTGCCTGACGAATCCACCAGGTGGCGTAGGTGCTGAACTTAAAGCCGCGATGATAATCGAACTTGTCGGTCGCCTTCATCAGGCCGATGTTGCCTTCCTGAATCAGATCGAGGAAGGAAAGTCCGCGGCCGACGTATTTCTTGGCGACACTGACCACGAGTCGGAGATTTGCCTGAATCAGATGGACGCGCGCGGCTTCACCGTCAGCCTTGTCGGCTTCGAGATCCAGTACATCCGCTTCGCTGAGCTTGCCTTGCTGGCGCTCCAGGCGACTTTCGGCGGCGAGACCTCGCTCCATGCGAGTGGCCAGCCAAACTTCCTCCTGCATGCTGAGCAGATCGGTTTCGCCAATTTCTTGCAGGTACATTCGCACGGAATCATTGACTCCGCCGCTGTAGGTATCTTCAGATTGCTTTGGGCGCGGGGATCGTGTGTTTGAACGACGCCGGTCTGCAACGTCGATACCCTCTGCCAGCAAAGCAGAGTAGTACTCGTTGGAACCGTCAGATTCCTCGGTTGCTCCAAGCTTTTCGATTGTATCGGAGTTGAGGACGAATCCCTGACTGTTGCCGTTGGCCATGTTGCTCGTAACCATTGAAGCGTTTCCACCTCTCGGGGCGAGCGCAGCACACTCAGTGTCGCCTTTGACAGCAGGGCGTTGCGCGCAAATGAAATTTTGATCGGAAGAAATACTGACGTGATGCGCCGGGTCCAGGATGTGATCCGGGTGGCGGTAGTGGCTACCGCATGGGACTAATCATCCCAACGGCATAACTGGCGTGAACTCCCCTTTCCACCTACAGGCATATGCCGATGCATTGATAACCAGTGTAGTTGGGGAGATTAATGATTTCAAGGGAAAGGTATACAAAATAAAGTGTGATTGATTTCACAAGGCATTATCGCAGGTCAGGCATAGCCGCTCCCGGCTATATCAAACCGGGGCCTGGTCTGGCATAACGTGCGCGAGCGTGATGAGGTCGGGCGGGATCTGGAAGGGTGCATACTGGGCCTCAATGATTGTTGGGGTTTACAGCTAATTGGCCTTCAGGCAGTCCGAAATAACCCGAATGGTATAATGGAGTGCCGGAAACGGCCGGTCCACATTTTCACATTTCATCGTCACGGAGTTCTCAATGGCCGGACATTCAAAATGGTCCACAATTAAGCGTGCGAAGGGTGCTGCAGATGCCAAGCGCGCAAATCTCTTCACAAAGCTCGCCCGCGAAATCACCGTCGCCGCGCGTACCGGTATGCCTGATCCCGATGCCAATCCGCGTTTGCGCATTGCAGTCCAAAAGGCACGTTCAGAAAACATGCCGAAGGACAACATCCAGCGTGCGATCGACCGTGCAACGGGTGGAGCAGACGGTGCCAACTTCGATGAAGTGACATACGAAGGTTATGGTCCTGGTGGTATCGCCCTGATTATCGACACGCTTACAGACAATCGCAATCGCACGGTCGGTGAGATCCGCGCCGCCATGACGCGATCCGGCGGCAACCTCGGTGAGTCGGGCTCGGTAGCCTGGATGTTCGATTTGGTCGGCCTCATCGTTGTTCCGACAGAAGGTCACGATGAAGATGAGCTGCAGATGCAGGCGATTGAAGCCGGTGCTATCGATGTCGCTCTGGAGGACGATGTCCTCGAGATCTATACCGAATCCACAGAATTGCACGCGGTTGCTTCTGTTTTGTCAGATGCAGGACTGGAAGCCACGACCGTCGAGCTGATCAAGAAGCCAAAAACCCAGATGCAGCCCGACACCGAGACTGCAGTAAAGGTTATTCGCCTCATCGAAAAGCTGGACGACCTGGACGATGTGCAGACGGTGTACAGCAACCTCGAGATCAGCGACGACGTCATGGCGCAGGTCAGCTAGGCAACGTATGAAACAGGATCGCATCACGCTCGGGAT
>CAZYDY010000221.1:0-4049 GCA_964646245.1 uncultured Sphaerobacteraceae bacterium | reverse complement strand
TGCTCAGGCGAATCGGGTTGCCGATCAGGTCGGCATCGTTGAACTTCACGCCCGGTCGCTCGTTGCGATCGTCGTAAAGCACCTCGATGCCAGCAGCCTGCAAATCGGCATACAGCGCATCACAGGCAGCCTGCACATCGGCATCCTTGCCGATGCTCAGCAGCGACACCTGGTACGGCGCGATACTTATCGGCCAGATAATGCCCCGGTCGTCGTGAAATTGCTCCACGGCAGTTGCGGCTCCGCGACCAACACCAATTCCATACGATCCCATGACGATCGGCTGCGACTTCCCATTCTTGTCCAGGTAGGTAGCGCCCATCGCTTCGGTGTAGCGGGTTCCAAGCTTGAAGATATTACCGATCTCAATCGCCCGGCGCGTGATCATCGGGTTCCCACAATGCGGGCAAAGATGTCCGGCGGCCGCAGCAGAGATGTCTGCCACGATATCGGCCTCATAATCGCGACCCACATTGCTGTTGCGAACGTGGAAGCCATCCTTGTTCGCCCCGGCCACCAGGTTGCGGGCATTGGCGACGGAATCATCGACCACCACGGTCGCGCCTTCGACCCCAATCGGGCTGGCGTACCCCGGCACTGCGCCAACGGCCATGATCTGCTCGGTAGTCGCCGGCTGCAGGTCATCGACCTTCAGGATGTTGCGCAGCTTGGTCTCGTTCACTTCGAGGTCACCACGGATAACCACGAAGACGAACTGCTCACCTGCCATGAAGAAGACAGCCTTGGCGGTCTCGCTCAGTGGCACTTCCAGGTAATCGGCCACACCCTGAATCGTGCTGGCACCTGGAGTCTCAACCTCTTCCAGCGGCAACATTTCTGCATCGGATGCAGGGAACGGCTGGAATGTAGCCACCTCACGGTTAGCGGCGTAGTCACCATTCTCACAAATGAGGATCACGTCCTCACCATGTGGGCTAAACGCCATGAACTCTTCGCTCTTGGAACCACCCATCATACCGACGTCGGCACCGACCTTGATGAAATCGAGGCCCATGCGAGTGAAGATTCGGTCGTACGCCTCAGCGTGCGCCTCGTAGCTCACCTCGAGCCCGTCTTCATCCACATCAAGGGTGTAGCTGTCCTTCATCGTGAATTCGCGCACACGAATCAACCCACCACGGGCTCGCGGCTCATCGCGCCACTTGCTCTGCAGGTGATAAACAATTTGCGGCAGCTGTTTGTAGCTATTTACATCTGTACGAAGCAGGTCGGCCACTACTTCTTCGTGGGTCATGGCCAGCACCATATCGCGGCCGGCCCGATCCTCAAAGCGAGCCATCTCTGGCCCAACCTGGTAGTAACGTTCGGTTTCTTTCCAGATATCGGCAGTGTGAACAAATGGCATCAGCATTTCCTGACCGCCAATTCGGTCCATCTCCTCACGGATGATGGCTTCTACCTTTTTGATCACACGATATCCCAGAGGCATGAGTGAATAGATACCCGCACCCAGGGGGCGGATCATCGCGGCGCGCACCATCAACTGGTGGCTGGGGAACTCGGCATCCGCCGGTGCCTCGCGAACAGTCCGTCCAAAGAGTTTTGCCATACGCATGGGTCTGGATATCCTCACGTGCGGGCTGGGTTGCCCACGGTCATACCAATCGCACAAGCGTGCGGCTTCAATAATAGGCGAAACAGGACACAAATGGATAAATGCCACGTTCTCGCCCATTGGGCTTGACCGTAAATTGCTTTACCACGGTGCTTATGCCATTATCATTCCAGCAGGAATCAACACACAAAGCTTTATCTGGTCAATCAGTACGGTCTTGAACGTTGCAGCACATCACGAGGCTGCGGTTGGGAGTTCTATTGTGTCTCACTCGTACGTTAAGAATGCCGCTCATGCTCTACGCGCCCAGGCAAATCGTCGCCAGGCTATTCATAGTGTCGGGATGTCTGGCCTCGCACTGATGTTGGCAGGCAAGAGCACCGGAACATCTGCTCAAACGGCTGCCACACCAGCGGTACCTGGTATCACCCTACCTCCCAAGGCCGGAGACGATGGTCTCGACGACCGCACAAAGGATTACATCGCACAGGCACTTTGGCTGGATGAATGGGATGAATCGGCGCTCACTGAAGATCAGCACGCCGCCATCTTCTCTGAAAAGAACAGCAACGCCGCCATCGGCGAACGCATGCGAGTCCGACTACAAGAGCTCATCGATGACCCGGAGACATTCACCCCAAGCTATGCAGATCGATATTCCGCCTTCGTCGAATATTGCGATTCCCTCTCCCCGCATGAGGTCTACGCGATGTCGAACCTGCTGGGACCAGACAACGCCAAGAACTTCGAGCCACTGCCAGCAAAGGCTGAATTCGTGTTCCCGCAACGGCACGCGGTGGATCTCGATCGACAGGTGGGCTGGTATTTCGTAGTCGGTAGCTGCACCGGCGCCGATGGAAAGGAATACGGTATCGAAATCATGTTCTTCCGAAACTCGATTCTTCCGCCTGCGATCGCGGAATCCTTCGGAATCAGCAAGGCTGAGAATCAGATCACCGAATTCCACCTGGCTGTGACCGATGCAGATGGCGTTCACAGACGTGCAATTCCGTACGTGATTTCGGGAACCTCCGGCCTGCTTGGTTTCAACGACAGCGGCCTGGGTTGGTCGGTCGGCAACAACGTTATTGAATCCCTGGATCCCGAGAACGACGCCCTTCCCCTGCATTTCCGGGGCCGGGGCATCAATCGCGGCGGAGATTCCACCGATGTCTTCTCGGTTGATATCGTCTGTGAAACTGGCGATCCAATCAGCGTCCAGGGTGTAGAAGGCTGCGATCCTTGCTGCGATGGTGCCGGCACGCTTTATTACTCGCAGACCAATATGCGCCCGGATCCTGCCCAAAGCTCCATCACAATCAACGGCGAGACCATAGAGATCGTCGATGGCTCCTTCTGGTTCGATCACCAGTGGGGTACCAGCCTCGTTTCCAGCCCGAAATCCGAAGTCACCCGCGCAGCGAGCAATCTTCAAGATCCAGCGCTCGGCGGCTGGGATTGGTTCATGGCACAGTTCGACGATGGCTACCAAATCTCCGGCTCAAGCTTGCACACCGAAGACAATCTCGAATTCTTCTTTCAGTCAGATGAGGAAGCTCCAGGAACAATGGTGGCACCAGTTCGTGGACGCCTCATGTCTGGAGATGGCTCGGTGCAATTGTTCAACGGCACCGTCACAATTACCGATTGGATCCGAAGCACTGATACACCAGACCCACACATTTACAGACCGTCCCACACTTGGTATCCAAACTACTGGACGTACGAATTCGGGGAGGACATCCCCGAGCATCTGCGCACATTCTCACTCAAACCTATTGTGGATACCGGCCAATCTGGCTACTTCGCGCACGGCGTCCAGTACTCCGAAGGTGCCGCCTTCGTACTCGATGCCGACGGTAACGAAATCGGCCGGGGCTTCGGCGAATCGGTGAACTACGCAGATACGCAGGATGTAATGCTCACACTGGCAGGATTGCCATCTGATGAACGAGGGAAATCCCTCCTTCTCCGGCCCGAAGTTTCGCGCCAGCTCTATGCGGAAAGCTTGCGCTACGTTTCCCAGCATTCAAAAGAACTAGAGGAAGTTATCGGTGCCTGCCTCGGTATTTAGGCCGGCGGCTAAATAGTTCCCACGTTGCGTGGAAGAGGCCCGTTCTTGATGAACAGGTCTCTTCCGTGCTTCTATCCCCATCCCCGGCATCTATGTCCATACGCACACAACTGGATTGGCACGAAGTCTCACACTGACTTAACCTATTCAGGCCGTGCGGACGAGGAGCCCGCGAGCGAATCAGGTAAACCCGATTCAAATTGAGGCAACAGGGGAAGAGGATTTCGTGGAGCGATTGAGCGCGCTGCGCCGTGCCATTTGGCGCGAGCGGCTAATGTACATTTTCATCCTGCCTGGGGTGTTTTACTTTCTCATATTCATCTATTTGCCGCTGCTAGGCAATATTATTGCCTTCCAGGATTGGAGCCCCTACCGGGCCTCAACCTACGGACCGTTCCT
>CAZYDY010000220.1:0-4079 GCA_964646245.1 uncultured Sphaerobacteraceae bacterium | reverse complement strand
CCATGATCATCGACGAGCGAAGCTGCATCCGCTGTGGTCTGTGCGTGGACTGGTGTCCAACCGAGTGCCTGACCATGGACCACTTCCGCATGACCCCGGCCGATCCACGTGAGAGCGTGGACCTGGCGATCGTCGCGGACTAAGGTTCAACAAAACTGAAAACAGAGAAGAAGGGACTGCATTACTGCAGTCCCTTCTTTGTACTTATATTGACTGTACGCAAATTACTCCTCGCTAGCTGATCCGCGGATCTAGCGCATCGCGGATACCATCGGCCAGTAGGAAGATGCTGAACACTGTAAGCGCGATCATCACGCCTGGACTGACTACCAGCCACGGAGCATCTGTACCGTAATCGAACGACTTAGCCAGCATGTTGCCCCAGCTGGCGGTGGGCGGCTGCACTCCCAGGCCGAGAGCGCTCAGGCTAGATTCCGTGAGAATTGCACCAGCGATATCAAAGCCGGTCACCACAAGCACAATCGACAGCACATTCGGGAAAATGTGAGACCCCATGATGGACCGATCGTTTGCGCCAATCACGCGGGCCGCATCAACGTAATCCCTCGCCTTCTCCGACAACACACCGGCGCGGATTTGCCGTGCATTCCCCTGCCAGCTGAAGAGTCCGATGATTATGGCCAGAGTCACGAGGCCAGGTCGGAAGATGACCGACAGCAGGATCAACAGGAACAGCAGCGGGATATTGATGGTTGTTTGGATGATCGCGTTCACGCCATCATCCACCCATTTCTGATAGAACCCCGCCGCCAGGCCCATAGCCGCACCGATCACAAAGGCCGTGGCACCAGCAATCACTCCGACGAGGAGTGAAACGCGACCCGCGTACAGCAGGCGGATGAAGACATCTCGCCCGACGTCGTCGGTACCCAGCCAGTGCTCGCGCGAAGGCGGTTTCATTCTGGTGAGCAGCGACGTCTTGGTAGGGCTGAGATCCATAACATCCGCGATGACACCAGCAAAAACACTGACGAGCGTGATGCAGATGAGTAGGCCCAACGCGAAAATAGACACTCTATCGCGTCGGAAGTGATGAAATGCCCGACGCCAGTAACTGGGTGATTGCGCCACCGGTTTATGCGCAAGAGCTAAAGGTGATGCCATTATTCTCGTTTTCTCCGTTACTCCAGCCGTACCCTTGGATCGGCGATAGCATATGCGATATCTGCAATAAGATTTCCTATGATCACGAGCGTCGACACGATGATTGTCAGTGCCATGACCACCGGATAATCTCTCTTGAATGCCGCTTCCACGGTCATTCGACCCATGCCTGGCCAGGAGAATACGTACTCCAGGAGGACTGATCCAGAGAAGAAGACTGCCAGCGATCCACCAAGCACGGTAATAATCGGCAGCAGCGCGTTCCGGATAGCGTGCGCCATGACTTCGCGCTCACTGAGGCCCTTGGATCTGGCGGTGCGCACGTAATCTTGATTCAGTGTCTCGAGCATTGATGTGCGCGTATAGCGCGAGTAAACAATCCATCCGCTCAAAGCTGAGATCAATGACGGTAGAAAAAGATGATGCAGTCGATCGAGGAAGGCGTTGTTCGGATTCATACTGCTCATACCCGCGAGCGGTACCCAGCCAAGCGGCGCAAGAGTGATTAACAGCATGAGGCCCAGCCACCAGTGGGGAATAGCCTGCCCGATGACCGTAAAGACGCGGATGATACTGTCCAGGCGTTGACCACGGTTCCTGGCTGCCACTATTCCTAGTGGAACTCCTAACAGCCCCAGTAAATATCCTGCTCCAGAAAGTTGCAGTGTGGCCGGAACCCGCTCCAGAATCTTATCAAGAACCGGCCGGTTATCCTCGAACGAGCGCCCGAAATCGAGCACGGCCATATTGCGCACCCATTTCAGATACTGGACCGGAATTGAGTCGTTGAGGCCATAGCGCTCCCGTACCTGCTCCAAATGCTCGACACGTACGCCAGGATCCTCTATGAGCGTTTCCGGGCCACCGGGAGCAAGACGCGTGATGGTGAACGTGAGTATGGAAATTCCGATAATTAAGAAGAAAGACTGTATCAGCCTTCGAACTACGTATCTGCCCACCGGCGTCCCTTTCCGGGGTCAGCGTGACGAAGGCACCCCTCCGCCACACTGAGTTGGTTCCTAGGAATCGATACCCCATTCCCAAACATCGTTCAGACCAAGATCATCGATTTCCAAACCGGTCACATTATTGGTGAATGCGGTGTGATCACGCTCGGAGAAAATCCATGCCCATGGCGATTCGTCAGCGAGAACCTGCTGAATCTTCATGTAAATTTCCTTGCGTGCTTCACGATCGAATTCGAGAAGTCCCTGCTCGTAAAGCTCGAACACTTCTTCATTGACGAAACCGGAGCGATTGTATGGATCGCCAGCCTCGCGCTTGAACCAGATGATGTCCGGATCGATCGACGGGATGTACATATTAAGGAAGCAACCCCAATCGTACGGTCCCTCTCGGGTAAGTGCGAGATACGCACCCCACTCCATACCGAGCACTTCTACCTCGGCACCGACTTCACCCCACATCTCCTGGCAGACTGTTGCAATCTGCTCGCGGACTGGATCGTTATTCGGGCCGTAAATAAATTGGAAGGAGAGGCGAGTGCCATCTTTGGCGCGAACACCATCGTCGCCCATCGCCCACCCAGCATCGTCGAGGATTTGGTTGGCGCGCTCGGGATCGTAGAGGTATTTTTCCACATCCGGGTTGTACACCCAGCTGGTCTCGAGATACATGCCCGTGGCACGAGTGCCGAGTCCGTATGTGAGCTCAGATGTGATGAGTTCCTTGTCGAACGCGTAGTTCAGTGCCTGGCGGACTTCCTTTTCAGAGAACATATCGAGACGGCAGTTAAAACCAAGGTACATGGTGGCGTTGTTGGGAGAATCCCAGTCCATTTCCTGAAGATCGTCATTATCCACGACCTTCTGCCAGTCCTGGGCACCAGGGCCGAATTGGTTGATCTGCCCGGCGGCCAAGGCTTCCATAGCGATGTTGTTATTGCCGAAGAGCTGCACCGTGTAGGTATCGAAGTTCGGTCGGCCGAGGAAGAAGGAATCGTTGGCGACGAATGTCGCGTGCTGATCCTTGCGCCACTCCTGCAGTACGAATGGGCCCGCACTCACACTTGGTGAGAGAATCTCCGGGTTGGAATCGGGATCGTTCCAGTCCTGACCCTCCCAGACATGCTGCGGAAGTACGTATTGGGTGCTGAAGGTTGCCTTCTCGAGACCGGTGGCGATAGCCTCCTTTAGCGTCACTACGAGCGTAGTGTCGTCGGTTGCTTCAACAGAATCGATGAACGGCTCGTAGCTGCCAAACCGGGGCCAGCCATTCTCTTCGATGATCGCCTGATTGTATGACCACGCGTAATCGTTCGCGGTAATGGGCTCACCATCGCTCCAAACCAGATCTGGCAAGAGGGTGTAGGTGACGGTGAGATTATCCTCCGACATCTCGTAGCTTTCGGCTGCAAATGGCTCAAGTGCCATTGTTTCCGCTTCGTATCGAAGCAGAGGCAGCAGGCTAACAAGATCGATGTAGCCGAACGATGCGGTGTCGGTCTCCTTAAAAGGGTGGAAGGACACAGCATCCTGGGCGGCGCCGGCACTAAAATCTCCACCTGTGACTACTTCATCCTGAGCCACAACCAATCCCTGCCAGGCAGCCGGGAAGCTGAGTGCGGATAGCGCGGCTACCCCGCCAATAGCCTTGCGGCGGTCAAACTTTGCGGACGCCATTGCGCCTTCAGTATTTCGGAATTTCACGAGACTCCTCCTTCGTCTTGAACGAAAGCTCGCTTCACCATTTGTGAATCGTATCCAGCATACCTAATACAATTAGACAGGGCAAGGAAGTGTCACCATGTAGCTACCTCAACTGGCAATCACTGAACGTCTCCTTCGCTGCACGATTCTGCTCCTTATCTTTTTCCGGATAGCCCCCATTCATGCGGCAAATCACTCTGGCATCATGTACCTGATGTAGAACAGCACTCGCGGATACAGAGGAGAATCATGGAAATCGTAGTTTGGATTGCCACCGGAATACTC
>CAZYDY010000219.1:0-4114 GCA_964646245.1 uncultured Sphaerobacteraceae bacterium | reverse complement strand
CTTTGTCGATACAGAACGTGATAAGCGGGCATTGAAAATCCTTGCAAACCGGCACGTATTGCCACTGCTCATCAGTATAGGTGGGCGAGGCAGGAGTAACCGGGTGGGGGTGGCGCCATCGGCTTCTGTGCCGTGATGACACAGCATGGCGTTCTGCAAAAGTTCGGATTGTGGCTCGCAGTCGCGATTACCCTGTGAACCCGATCTTTAGAACACTTGTTTGTCTTGCCGAAATGTCACAGGCTGTCTATAGTCTGTGGTGTACGTACATATCACACGTACTGCAAGAGTTTCACTGGCTGGAGGAGAAAATATAACATGACCATCGTTCTTGGGCGCAGGCCGACTGCCCAGCCGACCAATTCCCAACAACGCCGACAGGAGTGGGTAAACCATTTCAAGGCAAGCACTGCCGAGCCCGAAACTGTGGCTGTGTCTGCAACCATTCCTGTGCCAGCGAAAGCCGGTGGTCCGGCTCCGGTACCGCTCGCGGAAATCCGTGGCGATCACCGTGGCATCTATGCCTCTGCCCGTCGTTACCGGGCTGCCTCTGCAGATGGAGTGGTGGGCCTGTATGCCTCCCGACTTGATGCGCAGAACGCCCAGCGACTGAATAAAGTACAAGCCCGGCCGCAACTCTATACTCGCACCATCGGTCGTGGCTGTGATGATCACTACGAATCTCTCTATCCCAGCAAGAACCTGGAGATCACCACGCCGGAAATCAACATTACTGTTCCGTCGTTGAAGCTGAACGCCCGCAAACGACTCTCTGGTGTCAGTTTGAAAGACAATCCACTCACGCGGTTCATTCTTCAGCTTTCAGGACTCACCCTGAAGCACGGACATCGCCTCGCATATTCGCGCCGTGCCATGCTGGCGTCGCTTGCCGCATTCGCACTCATGGCCGGTATGGCCACCAGTTCCCTGGCAGCCCAGCAGCTTCGCTATGAAGTGCAGGAGGGCGATACGCTGGAGTCGATCGCATCGGAGTTTGGCGTCGATGCCGAAGGAATCTACCGATCCAGCTGGATGCCGCACGGCTACGATGTCGCACCCGGCCAGGTGATCGTGATTCCGGAACCCGGCCAAACGCCGGAGGAAGCTGCTGCAGCTGCCGCCCAAAACGAAGGCACCAGCCCCTGGACAGCAGGAGCCCATGAAGTGGTGTGGGGCGATACGCTCGCCAGCATCGCATGGGAGTGGGGAGTCCCGGTCGACCATTTGATCAAGTTCAACTCGCATCTCGATCCCAACAATCTCTTGCCCGGAGATCGTGTTGTCATTCCGTGGGAGCGTGGTGACGACGTTGTAGGCCCGGTTATCGAAGCCGAACCGACTGTGATGCTGCCGGTGCCGAACTTCGCCCAGACCCGCAATCTCAGTTGCGAGTTCGCCGCCACGCATGCAGCAACAGCCGCCTTTGGTCCAGGCGTTTCCGAGCAAACCTTCATTGATTCTGTTCCGGTCACGCTGAATCCCCATAACGGGTACCGTGGCAACATCGACGGCCAGTGGGGCAACACAGATGATTACGGTGTGTATGCAGGTCCGTTGATCCCGGTGCTGAACGCACACGGATACGTTGGTGAATCGTTCTACAGCATGGGCGATACCGACATCCTGAAAGCGCACCTGGATGCTGGTCATCCCGTCGTTGTATGGCTTGGATTCTGGGGTGATACTCGCGAGCGCCTGAACGATGAAGGCGAATACTCCGTCTTCGCCGGCATGCACGTGGTCACTGCCGTCGGATACGACGACCTTGGTGTCTACGTCATGGATCCGGCCAAGGGTAGCGTCGATCATTACGATTGGGCCACCTTCTCCGATATGTGGAGCATCGTCGATGGAATGGGCCTGGCGGTCTATCCTCAATAACTATCATTGAAACCAGTTTCAAAGCCGGCTCCAGATGGAGCCGGCTTTGTCGTGCTATTCCAGTTCAAACGAACCAATGGGAACCGGGCCGCTTGGCTTATACGTGTTCAACATCACACCGGTGCCGGAGACTTTGTGATCAACAAGCTCCAGGCCCATGGGAAGCACGCCGTTCTCGAACAGGCGCTTGCCTCCGCCGACAACAACCGGAAAGATCCACATCTGCATAACGTCGATGAGTCCTTCATGTCGAAGCAGGGTCTGCAGTAAATCCGAGCTCCCGTGCACCTGCAGTTGTGGGCCGTCCTGCTTCTTGAGTTCAAAGAGCGCTTCAGCCACATCTCCCTGAAGCTGCTCGCTGTTTTGCCAGGCGAGCTCGCCCAGTGGTTCTCGTGAGGCTACGTACTTTGTGGCGTTATTGAATACGCCTGCACCTTCTGCCTCGCTTGCGTGGGGCCAGTGCGCCGCCATAATGTCATAGGTTTTGCGTCCCAGCACCATGGAAAATGGTTGGGAAGCAAACGCACCCATTGCTTCCATCATTGTTTCGTCCCAGTAGGGTGCGCTCCAGCCTCCCCATGCGAAACCCCGGCTGTCGTCTTCACCCGGTCCGCCCGGTGCCTGCATTACTCCATCAAGTGTGACAAAAGTCGTGGCGAGTAGCTCTCTCATTGTGCGTCTCCTGTATTCATTTTCGGTATTTCCGACTTTTGAAACCATGGTACAGGGCGAATCCGCACTTCTTTACTTGTATATTGCGAAAGGTCATAACGCGCTCTCGGCTTTTCCCGCGCTGTCGTGATACGATATCGCGGTAACGTCCGCTGTCTGCACGCTAGATGAAAGCAGTCGCCATGTCGCCTGGTCGCCGAAGCACGTCCGAAACAACAACATCCCCGGGGATGGATACGCTGGGTGAACTTTTTTCATCTCGTATTCGTGCCAGTGTCCTGGCGTACCTGGTGGCGCGGGAAGAAAGTCGCTTCAGCCTTACAGAGCTCAGCCGGGCGCTGGACCTTTCCGTGAGTTCTATCCAGCACGAATGCTATAAACTGGAGCGCCTTGGCGTGCTGAAAGGCCGGCGCGAGGGTGCCAGCAGGCGCTACTGGCTTGACCGCGATCAACAGTTCGTGCCTGTGCTCATGTGGCTGGTGATCACCGTTATCGGCCAACCGACCGTGCTGAGCTACGCATTACATGGAATTGATGGCCTGGAAGGTGCTCTACTCACCACGAACGGTGAGACACCGACGTTGACGCTCATCGGCAACCTGGGTCTCGATGAACTGGCCACCGTGCAGGAGCGCGCCACCAAAATTCTGGAAGTTCCAGAATCCGCCCTGAATGTTGCGTTCTACGATCCATCCACCTGGGCGGACTATGTAGATCAGCAACACCCGACTGTGGTAGCACTTCGTGCGGCACAGCCAGAAATCCTGGCCGGAACCGACGTACTGCTCAAGGAACGCTAGATTCATGCATCGCAGCCAACCTAAAACGCTTCTTATCGGACAGTCAGGCGGCGCAACAGCCGTCATCAACGCTAGCCTTGCAGGCATTGTGTCGCGGGCCAGACAGGGTAATTCCTGGGACCGTATTCTCGGTCTTTCCCATGGAATCGAAGGTCTGTTCAATCACAAATTCGTCGATCTTACGGATGTCGGGGACGATCAGCTGAGTCGTATCGCCCGCACGCCGTCAGCCGCACTCGGTACGGGGCGCTTCAAGCTTAAGGACGATGATCTCGCCCGCGCCGTGCTCACCATGCAAACGCTCGGTATCTCCGCATTCGTCTATATCGGGGGGAACGATTCCGCCGATACGGCCCATCGTATCGGCCAGTTCGCGCGCAATATCAATTACGACCTTATCGTTATGAGCGTGCCGAAAACCATCGATAACGACCTCCCGGATACTGATTTCTGCCCTGGATACCCAAGCATCGCCAAATACCTCGGGAACGCCGTACGCGATGCCACGTACGACACCCTGGCATCACCGCAGATAAACCCGGTGAAATTCGTGGAAGTCATGGGTCGTGATGCCGGTTGGGTTGCAGCGTCAGCCACGGCCGGGTTCAGCGCCAGCGAACAGGACCTGCTGCCGCTCGTGCTGTTGCCAGAGCGCGCCCCGGAATCCACCGATCAGGTGCTGGAAGCAATCCAGAAGGATATCGATCATCGTGGGTTCTCCATGGTGGTCGTACCGGAAACCATGAGAACAGCCCAGGGCA
>CAZYDY010000218.1:0-4124 GCA_964646245.1 uncultured Sphaerobacteraceae bacterium | reverse complement strand
TGGGATATGTCGTAATGCTCACGGATGCGGCTGACGATGAACACGTGGTAGTCCATGCTTAGGCCGAACAGAATGCAAAACATCAGAATCGGCAGCCAAAGTTCAATGATGTCCGTCTGGTTGTATCCGAAGAGATCCGCGCCCGTTCCGTTCACGAATACCGTCACAAGGATTCCCCACGCCGCTCCAACACTCAGCATGTTGAAGAACAACGCCTGTAGCGGCATGACCGTGGTTCGGAAGGCAACAAGGAGCAACAGGTAGCTCAGCCCCAGCACAAACACGAACACCCACGGGGTCATCGTGCTCAGGTGATCCACCATGTCGTTCTCGCCAGCGCTTTGACCGGTGATATGCACGTCCATGCCATCCACCTGGCCGATCGTGGCAGGGGTGAATTCATCCCGCATCGTGTCGACGGTTTCATACGCCCGTTCGGATGACCCCTCGAATGCCAGGGTCGCCTGTACTTCAGCCACCCGATTCTCATCATCCCACTGCGGCTCCGAGATGAGCGTGAAGTCTCCGGACTCCTCCATCATGTCGATGTAACCGGCGATAGCCTGCTCAGCTTCAGCGGAGCGATCGCCAGTGAACACCACATACATGGGACTCAGCAAACCGGCGCTGAAGTCTTCTTCCAGTACGACGTATGCGTTGGAGATGTCACCCGGCGGAAGCTGTCCCTCACGACTAAATCCGGTCTCCATATCAAGCACCGGATACGCCAGTGCCAACAACACGGCTACAGAAGCGAAAAGGCTGACCCAGGGCCGCGCGACCACCACCTTGGTGATCGTGCCCCAGAAGCCGCTGTACATGTTGTGCCGGCCGATATGCTCGGTGCGAACCGGCTTCTTGCGAGGCCAGTCGATACGGTCACCAACCAGGAAGAGCAGCGCCGGCACCAGCGTAGCAGTGAGAAGCAGCGTTACTGCGATAACCGTAATGGCTCCAACGGCGAGCGAGAAGAAGATATTCATTCGTACAAGCATTACACCCAGCATCGCCAGGATCAGCGTAACGCCCGAGAAAATCACCGCCTTGCCCGAAGTGGCACCCGCTACCTCAATCGCTCGCAACTTCGAATCGCCCTGCGTCCTTTGCTCGCGGAATCGTTCAACAAGGAAGAGTGAATAGTCGATACCAATGGCCAGGCCGAGCATGGTGATCATATTCTGGACAAAGAGCTGGAGCTCGCTGAACTGCCCCAGGATCGTCACCGCCCCGAGAGCGATGACAACACTCATGACACCGAGTACAAGTGGCACCACGGGCGCCACAAGCGAGCCAAACACTATGAGCAGCACGATGATGGCGATAGGAACACCAAAGAGTTCGGCCTGGATCAATTCCTCAACAATGAGTTGCTGGAACACTTCATTAATGGAGAGGTTACCGATAGTGGTGACTTCGAATCGCTCCGTATCGAACTGCTCAACAACATCGATGTAGGAGCTGATTGAATACTCATCCGAATGAATCACCACCGGAAGCAGGAGCGTTGTATTGTCCTGCGAAACGAGGCCCTGGATCTGATCGAGCTGACCAGACTGCTGCGCTACCGCTTGCGCTGCAGGGTTACTCAGCACATCCTGGATCTCGTAATAGTTCAACACATAGTTGGTCTGCAATTCACCCTGGGCGAGTTGCAGCATGTCCGGCGGACCGGCGGGACCAGTTCCATCCCACTCACCCATCTCTGCACGGACGTCCGCTGTGACGAGGTCTGTATGTGATCGGAATGCGGGGTCATCGACAGTGGTTCCATCCAGGGATCGGATCACAATCGTTTCCGTGATCCCGACGGATTCGCCAAGCGAGCTGTCGTTCAGTACCTCAAGCCCCACCACAGAATCGAAATCGCCAGTGAGCGAGAACTCGTTGTTCAGGACGTTGTTGAGTCCCGTTGCAGAAAGTATCGCTGCGGCGATAAAAATGACTCCCCATATTGAAACGACTCGCCACGGGTTGCGAGCGCACTTTCCGGCAAGGGAGGCAAGGAAGGGCTGGTTTTTCATTGAACGATGTGACCTTTGACGATGACCATCGGTACGAGTTCGTACTACTTCCCTGATGATAGAAGCCCAGATTCTGGCCTGTCAAAGAATTCACAATCACTCTGCCCTGATTTAGCGCTCAAGTTTCCGAGGTTGGCTTAAATCCATAAAATAGAAGTATCGATCGGTCGGAGATACGAGAAGTCCCTACAGGAGCGCAATCAACAGTTGCGCAGCCGAGGCCCGGGAAGGTTTTCTGCCCCGCAACCAGTCGTCCGAGAGCCAAAACCCTTGGCACAACAGACATATTTACTCACGCTCTGCGTCAAAACTGCGCCCATACCGAGGGCACGCTCACCGCGTACTGGCAACCGAAGGTTGAAAGACGCTACGCTCTTATGTATCGGGTGTCATGTGTGCACCTACAATCCTGTCGAGCATGTCTGTAGTGGATAGAGAAACCGAAATGTCTGACCGTCATCCTGGCATGGTGGCCGCTCTAAGTCGCGATGTTTTCTTTGGTATGCGCATTCGAACGGTCCTCAAGCAGCTCGGGTACGAGATGAAGCTCTGCAATTCCGAGCAGGAATTTGTGGAGGCTGCTCCTGGCGCGGTTATCACGCTGGTTGATTTCAACTTGCCCGTGGATTGGGACGCCCTTAAGCCGACACTCGAAGGTGACGTACCGGTTCTTGCGTTCGGGGCCCACACCAACGTGGATGGTTTCCGCGCGGCCAAGGCCGCCGGCGTGCGAAGAGTGGTCTCCAACGGGGAGTTCAGTCGACGACTTCCGGCCCTGTTGACGCAGTATCAGCGCGATACGGGAGAAAAGGCGGAGTTGTAAGAGCACAGTATGAAAAGATCGTACGTACACCGTTGACACAATGATCGTGGCGAAAGTACAATCTGATCGTACAGTTTGGTTGAACACGAGCGTACGCACGCTCACTGCACAACTAACCTTTGTTAAATGTTGTTTGCTCACATGGGGTGAGCCTGGAGACCAGAAAGGAGTCATCGTGGAGTCCGAGCCCCGAGACTACCAGGCGGTCATGGACAACGCCCTGCAGCTCGTCTACAGCCATCACCATCGTTTGGTGACACAGCTGGCGCCAGAGGCTTTCCAGCCTCTGACATTGACGCAGCTTCGCAACGGGCCGTTGGGACAAGACCTCCTAAGATTGGCACGCCTGGCCCTTGGCCAGAGCAAAGAATCCAAGGATCAGGTGTTGGAAGCAATCGATTCGGTGCTTCAGCTCCTCTTTTGGCCGGCAGCGGCTGATGACTACACGGTACCCCGCGCATTTTGGGATACCGACCTGGGACGAATGTTGGCACTCGCAAAGTACCGCGCATTCGAATCCAACGAACTGGTGAGCATCGGCAACGCCGCTCAGCAGCTGGGCGTCACCCGCCCGACCATCTATCGCTGGATGGACGATCGCACACTTAACTATGTGCGTGATGACATGAGTGGCCGCACATTCGTAATCCGCAAGGATATCGATGTACTCAAGACAATCTCACGAGAGCTTGAGGGTCAGTTCTAATCTGAATCAGACGATCAACAAAAAGACTGGAGAGGCAATGCCTCTCCAGTCTTTTTGCGTGCCGGTATGTTGGGGCCATATCACCGTCATTCACTCCACTCTTCTATCAAGTTGCAAACTTCTCCCGACTTACCTGACTAGCCGTTCCCGAGTACGATTCCTGTATATAAAGCGTCATCGTTCGACGAAGGATTCGCCCCATGCTCGAAGTGCTTCCCACAGACCTCGAAATCGCGCAAAACGCGACCATGCTCCCTCCAACGGAAATCGCCAATCAACTCGGGATCCATCCAGATTACCTGACTCCTTATGGACGGCACGTTGCCAAGGTCGACCCTGCCGTTGTCGACACACTCACGGATCGCGCCCAGGGCAAGTACATCGTCGTCACAGCTATCACGCCTACCCCGCTCGGCGAAGGCAAAACCACCACAGCGGTTGGGCTCGCCCAGGGTCTGCAGAAGATCGGAAAGAGCAACGTCCTCACGTTGCGCCAGCCGAGCATGGGCCCCACGTTCGGTATTAAGGGCGGAGCCGCAGGTGCAGGCTACAGCCAGGTCCTGCCGATGGAGAC
>CAZYDY010000217.1:0-4155 GCA_964646245.1 uncultured Sphaerobacteraceae bacterium | reverse complement strand
GCCCAGAACAGCCGTATCGCCCCACGGAAGTCGCTCGCCGGGCAATATCATGCCGCCGCTACGGCGTTCCTTCCATGAAAATAGATTGCGGAAGTAATTTTGTACCGCCGCAACATCAAGTTGTTGCATCGAGTCCCCTCCCCAGAGTCTTCGTGAATATCAGGTGCATACCTGCACGCTCTATTGTGACGCGTGAGAAACATTCACACAAACGTTCGTACACGTCAAAACAGCTTCACGCCGTCTCTAACGGCGAGAAGAGCATGATGATTGGCTGCGTTGCTGAAAACGCGGACGGTTCCGGGGCCCCTGTAGCCCAGCGGCCCCAGAAATTTACTGACGGACTTAGGAGAGGAACTCCCGCACAGTCTGGATGCCGTCGACAATGCCATCCTGTGGCTTGGCATGGCCTTCGAACTCGATCGAGACATACCCGGTGTAATTCACCGAGTCCAGAATCTGGCGGATGCGAGCGTAATCCAGCCCGGGCACACCAACCCGGCTACCGCCGAGGTAGGTTTTGGCGTGAACCATGGCGAGATCCTCGGTGAAGATCTCCATCTCGGCGTATTGATCTTCAAGGTGGAAGAAGTTGCCGGTATCCAGCACATACTTCAACCACGGGGAATCGACCGCATCGTGGATTTCCTTGGTACCAGCGGCAGTTCCTGTGGGGCCCCAGTGATTTTCCAGCACCAGTGTTACGCCCAGCTTGCCGGCGTACTGCGCTGCGTAGCGCAGGCTGGTGACGGTCCATTCCAGGCCATCTTCGGCGGTGAAGCCTTCAACCGGGGGCTCGCCACCCTGGTTCTCGGTGAGCTCCTTGAAATCGGTGATGGTGTACCAGCGTCCGCCGAGCACCCGTACGAATGGAGCGCCAAGGATACTGGCCCATTCGATGTGCTCAATCAACCTGGAGAGGTCGTCTGCCCGCTCCTGCGCGGTGGTGAGCAAGGGATTGTTGCTGGCCGCCAGCGTAACGATGCGCACACCGCGGATGGCTGCGTATTGGGCAAGATCAGCAAGCTTCTCCGGCGTATCGACACCGCTGAGGGAAAGATGCTCGTTGAGGTACTCGATTCCATCGAGCCCCCACTCCGCGCAGTGATCGATCATTTCGTATGCGTTCGGCACATCGGTGAAATCGTACGATTCGCCATTACTGGTGAACCCGACAAATGAGTATGAAGAAAGAGCGATTTTAATAGTCACGGCACCCTCGCCTTTTGGTAACGATTTAAGGCAGGCTGCTCCGCCTGCACACGATCAATTACGCATGAATCTGGTACGTGGTCAATTGAAACAGTGAGAGGTAGGTACGGGAAGCTCGAGTTTATCCTGGCGTGGCTCAACGCTACGCCGCGATCAGCTCTCAACGTACTCCGGGTGGAGTTCGCGGAACTCGTCATCCGTCATGCCGAAGAGCAACATATCGTGGAACTCGCCTCCGCTGTAGGTTGCACGACGGCGCCGCCCCTCCAGCACAAACCCGAGTTTCTCGTGCAGGTGGATACTGGCAGGATTGAAATCGAAGACACCGACATCGCACTTCTGGTATCGAAGCTCCTGAAAGTAGTAGCGCATCACCAGCAAAATCGCTTCGGAGGCGTAGCCACGCCCTCGATACTGTTCTCGCACGCTGAGGCCGTATTCGAATTTGCCTACTCGCGGATCACAGTGGTGCGTATCAATGGAGCCAACATGCCGTGCGGAATCGATCGTTTCGATCTGGAAGCCGTAGTTGTGTCCATCCTTGAAACCGGCCGTGGCGGCCTCTTCCACGAACTTGCGTTGCCCAGCCATACTGGCCGGGGGCCAGACCATCTCGAGGTTGCGATCGACATCACGTTCCCGATTGATCTGGAAGAAGTGCTCGGCATCCTCCGGCTCAATCGCGCGCAGCCGCACGAGTTTGCCCTGCCAATATTCGCTCACCAAACGATCCTCTCAACGGGTTTCCGATAGTTGCAATCCTCTGGATGTTGCTGACACCAGGGTGCTTCGCCCGGGATTTTGCGTCGGTTTTTGGCGATGATTCCATATCCAAAGGAGAGGATTTGCTGGATAACGGGCCAGCGCCCGATGCGATATGGCCAGCGATTATTCAGCATAGCCGTGAATATGAGTGCGATCGCATCCGACCCGTGGGCGACCGTACCGTCGTCCGCAAGGGCCCAAACCGACCGGAGGCATTGAGCCGGGCTCACACCGCTCGGATCATCCAGCGAAACGTTTTGGCAGGGCCGAAATTCCAGTGCTCCGCGACGATCCCATTCGTGCAATTTCCGGATAATGCGTGTGCATACTCCACAGTAGCCGTCGAATATGACCAAGAGTTTCATTCGCCTTGCTCCCTCGTCGCAATGTCGCCAGAAATGATCATGCTGACCACGCGATCGGATGCGAGCACGCCATCGCGTCCATCGTACTCGCCCTCGACTGAGACGAAAAGCGCCACGCCCACACCGGTAAGCTGACAACTGGTGACTCCGCCAGGAAGCGTCACCATTGGCACAATGCCGCTTACGCGCTCGGATACCGTGCAGCCATTTGGTGGTGACACACTTCTCCACGCGGCCGAGGCAATACGATCCACCGACCATGCTGACGCCAACGCATTTTGCACGGAACGCACGGACTCACTGATCTGGTTATTCGGCACGTCCCCTGTCTTCAAGGGAAGCACCACCACAGTCGCGCGCGAGCCATCCGGTCCGACATAGACTGCTCCCATACCGGAGTACGGGAAGACGTCAGCGTTCAGGCGGCTGTTGCCGAGTATCGATTCGGACGAACCCGTACGCACACGGCTCCAGCCGGCTCCGAGTTCTTCTCCGTCGGGCACGAATGGTCGGAAGTCTATCGGGGTTTCTGTACGCCCTTCTCCGGTACGGATGACCGTGCTGATCTCGTTCTGGTTACTGGTGATGCGCATCACGCCCACCATCCCTTGCTGCGCATGGCCGGGCACAGAGCAGTAGAAATCCACTGATGTGCCGGCCTGTACGGTATCCGGTACGCGCACGAGCACCATACTTCCGGGTGCGATGGTTTGGTTGACATCCCATGCGTCCACAGCGAAGTGGTGCGAGATGAAACCTGTGTTGACGA
Organism: uncultured Sphaerobacteraceae bacterium; assembly: GCA_964646245.1. Classification (GTDB taxonomy): domain Bacteria; phylum Chloroflexota; class Chloroflexia; order Thermomicrobiales; family UBA6265; genus UBA6265. The sequence goes on along the minus strand of CAZYDY010000217.1, from coordinate 1,044 downwards.
TTTCGATGATGGTTCCCGGCCCAACGGAGACAATAGCCGGCTGGAAGGTGAAATCATCCCGGGCCTCAATGCGGACTCGCGTCCCTGGCTCCGGTTGATCGAGATTCGGTATGAGTAGTTGCCCGGCAATTACATCTTCGGGTGTAACGATAACGATGGTGCCTTCAAGGCCACCCTCGCGATCGCCGGGAACCGAACTGTAGAACTCAAATCGTTCTCCCGGTTCCACATCTTCAGGTACTTGTACTTCCTGCGGGATCAGCGAGGGGAGATTGAGATCCACTCCCCATTCGTCGACAGTGAAGGTGTGGCGTGCAACATCGCGGTTGGTAATGACGATGTTTTGCCCGGGGGCGAGGAAGAGCTCGCTGCTGCTCCAGACGTAGCCTTCCAGCACATCGAGCTGGAAATCGGGAACATCAAATTGGTCCTGCGCGAGACCGGAAGAGGGAGCGGCAAGCAGCACAACCAGGGCGATACTCATCACCACTGGAACAAAAATGGTGCTGGTTAGCCGGCGGCGCAACCCCATAGACCTACTCGACGGATTTCATCCGCTGCATGCGCAAGAACGCGGTGGACATTTTGAGCACACTCCGGACTTCGGATCGTGCCTGCGGATCAATGGAATCGTCGTTGAGGAGAATCACGAGATCGACGAGGTTGGGATCGTCCCAGATTTCGGAGCGAAACCCGGCGGACGCGAGAAGTCGGTCCCGATCCATTGCCGGGAGGACCATGGCGTTGGCGATCTGGATGATGCTCTCGCGCTCCGGCGCACGGGCTCCCTGCTCGAAACGGGTGATGGAACTGGGATCGAGCTTTGCGCGCTTGGCGAGCTCGGCTTTGGAGAGTTCGCGTTCCTCGCGAAACCTGAGCAGCAGTTCCGGGAAGGTACGCGCAACCTGCCGCCTGGGCGCGGAGGGTGTGACCTGGGTGCTGATGAGCTCATCATCCAGGATCTTCGATTGACTTACCTCGCCGTCATTCATCCACTGCCCCCAACTCGCGCGGAATGGTTCAGGTATTAGGATACCTTTTCAG
>CAZYDY010000216.1:0-4155 GCA_964646245.1 uncultured Sphaerobacteraceae bacterium | reverse complement strand
CCAGCCGCAGTCGCCTGATGGTGGGTGGTCGTCACGGCTTGTACGTACCCGGCTTCCGCGTCTTGTGCAGCATTTACGTGAAGAGTTGCAGCCGCCGGGATAATTAGTCCTCCGAAGGCCGCCCCTATGGCTGTCCGCCGCGAGATTCCGCGCGAGAATTTATGGGATTCCGGTTTCATAAAGCGCTCCCTCCAGTAATGGTCAGGTCACCAATCGCAATGTTTAAACCAGCGATGGTGCCTCGATTCATCAGGAAGCACCGAAGGCGCAGAGATTTCTATCTGGTTCTTCAGGGTTCGTCACCAGGACTTTACGGACCTAAACGTTGCGCGGCTGGCACAACTGACAAACAGTGGTCCCACGTCCACCGACGATGAGCCGCTCAAGCTCGTACCCACAACGCGGGCAGACTTCGCCCTTTCCACCTTTGCCATACACACGCAGGTAGCTGGCATTACCACCCGCTTCGCCATAGGGATTCTCGAAACTACTAAAGGTCGTGCCCTGGTTTCGAATGCCTTGCCTGATGACATGCTGAATCGCTTCCACCAACGCCATCAACTGGATCTGGTTCAGCTCACCAGCCGGAATCTGCGGATGGATTCCAGATCGGAAAAGCGCTTCATCCACATAGATGTTTCCCAATCCGGAGATGATGTTCTGCCCCAGCAGCAACGATTTCACCGGAGCCGTCCGGCCCCTGAAAGCATTCCCCAGATAGAAAGGCGTAAACGCCTTGTTCAGCGGCTCAACTCCAAGACGGGCGTCCAACGCCACAACGTCTTCCGGTGTCGCAAGTTGCACGCGGCCAAACTTGCGCTGGTCGGCGAAGCGGATATCCATACCATTATCGAGCTGCAGCGTCAGGTGCTGGAATCGCACCGGATCCGCCTCGCGGTCCATCACCAGGAACCGGCCAGTCATCCGCAGGTGAATGATGAGCATCCACCCATCGCTGAGCTTCAGGATCAAATACTTCCCACGCCGACTGGCCGATTCAATTCCCAATCCGGGAACAGTGCCCGCTGCGTCAATACCATCCGGCCCGATCAACACGCCAGGGAATAGCGGGTTCACTTCAACAGCTTCAATCGTCCGGCCAACGATCAATGGCTCGGCTATGCGCTTAACTGTCTCAACTTCTGGTAACTCTGGCATATAATTCCTTTATGAGTCGTATGATGAGCGGAATGGAGTATTCCACATGCCAGACTATGTTGACACATGTATCTTTTGCAAGATCGCCGCGGGCGAGATGGACACCGAATTCGTTGCCCAAAGCGAGAACGTTGTTGCGTTCAACGACATTCAGCCGCAATCGCCGGTACATGTACTCGTGATCCCAAAGGTTCACGTAGGAAGCGTGCACGGGCTTGGTAGCGAGCACACCGGTATCTGGCAGGAAATGCTGGACGTCGCACAGGAAGTAGCAAACACAACCGGCGTGGCAGAATCCGGATACAGGCTGGTGACAAATGCCGGACCAGATTCCGGCCAGGAAGTGCCTCATCTGCATGTTCACGTACTTGGCGGCGGGAAACTCGGCAGCATCGCCTGACAGTCGATAAGGAGACGAAATCAATGACTATTCGCGAAAGAATGGACGCCGACCTCAAAACGGCAATGAAAGAACGAGACACGCAAACGCGCGATGTCCTTCGCTACGTCATATCCGCATTCAAGTACGCGGAAATCGAGACGAAACAGGACCTTTCCGAAGAAGAGCAACTACGGCTTCTGCGCCAGCAGATAAAGCAGCGCCAGGATTCCATCGAACAGTTCACCACCGGGGGCCGCGAGGACCTGGTCGAAAACGAACAGGGCCAACTCCGCATTCTGGAGCGCTACCTGCCCCAGCAGATGAGCGATGAAGAGTTGAACACCCTCGTGGAAAACGGCATTGCCGAAACCGGTGCCGAAGGTCCAAAAGACATGGGTAAAGTCATGGGCCTCCTCAAACAACAAGCTGGCGACCGCGTTGACGGACGACGCCTCTCCACCGCTGTCAAGAACGCATTGGCCAAGTAGTGTCAGCGCACCACGTTAGCATCGAGACCGAAGTCGAGTTACCCACAGCACTCACCGAAGAGTCGGTACTCAGCCTGATGAACCACATCCTCAACGTCGAAGGCGTTGAGGAACCGTGGCTAATCGGCATTCAGTTCGTGGACGACCCAACCATGCAAGCCGCCCACGCTGAATACATGGATATCGATGAACCCACAGACATCATGACCTTTCCCTATGCGGATGAGGACGATGTATGGGGCAACGATCAACCCGGGGGCGACCTCATCATCTCCGTGGATCGCGCGCGAGACAACGCTCTCAGTGTCGGATGGGATGTAACCGACGAGCTCTTCTTTCTCATCGCCCACGGTTTGCTGCATCTGCTGGGATGGGACGACCACACGGACGAAGACCGGGCGAAAATGCTCGCCCGTCAGCGTGAGTTGATGGATTCGTGGGAAACGCTGTCCTAGTCGTTCGTCTGTCGTAACCAGGTATGGATCGCGTGCACGGCATTGAGGCCGACACGTCGCTGAATATCAGACAAGCTTCCGCGAATCTGCCAATCGTGATCGATCGGCTCTGTCAACGAAGCATGCCGCAGCACCATGCGCATCGTGCCACGTCCAACGGCGTTCCCATCCACCTCACCGGCATATTCAATGGAAACCTGAACCTGCTCATCCAAACCCTCGAGTGGGAACGTGTCGATGCTGGCACCATTTCCACCCGGCTCAACGATATCTCGCACAAAACTTCGGGCAGACACCGGGTCGGAATTCAATAGCGACGCAAGCGCTCCACCAGTGCCAACCTCGTGAACAGCCAGCGAGAGCCCCCGGCTGGAGAGCTCGCTCGCAATAACACCGGCCAGCGTCTCTTCATCTTTACCCCAGATGAATTCCCCGAGCCGACGGTAGATTTCGTCACGAACCGCGTCACGCCGGCGACGAACTTCATCACTATCGATACCCACCGCGGTCACCCGAATATGAACACCATCGTCCTTGGCGTACGTCGCGACCTCCGGGTCACCCTGCCTGATCAGGTCATGAATGCGCTCTTCGGCATCAGACTCACCAATTCCAGTTGTCTTTATATGAATGCTGTCGATGATACTGGCTTCCGTATTCGCCAATACTCGAGGCTTCATCTGCTCCTGCCACATGCGATGCATCTCACGCGGCACACCAGGCATGGTCAGGATGAACTTGTCCGGATCGCCCGCCACGGTGACGAACCAGCCGGGAGCTGTCCCAACCGGGTTCGGTATCGATTCCGCACTGGGAATGATCCACGCCTGTTTGGCGTTCCGCGTCGGCATCACACGCCCCATATCGCTGAAGTATTTCTCGATTCCTGCGAGGATTTCTTCGTCAACAACAGGAGTCTCACCCACCAGTTCAGCGATGATTTCGCGGGTCATATCGTCATCTGTAGGCCCAATTCCACCTGTACAGATCACCACATCGGCGAGCTCGAGCGAGGCGCGCATCGCGCGAAGCATAAGTTGCGGGTCGTCCCCAACCTGTGTCACCTGTACAAGCTCAATGCCAGCATCGGCGAGATCTCGTGCGAGCCAGGATGCATTTGTGTCGGTAATCTGCCCGAGCATCAGCTCGGAGCCTATTGAGAGAATGCATGCTCGCATGTCGGAACTCCTGCGGTTGTGAATGCCTGATGATCCGGGAGGTCAGCCCGTGCTTCCTCTCGGCGTGTCTTCGGATTGTACCGCCAGAATCACCACCACGCGATTAGATCGCCTGTCCTCGCGGTCGCAGGAGGTTACACTCACGTGCGAACCACACCAATGAGGAGTCGTCATGACAATACGAGAAATAACCAGCAGCGGCATAAACGCCCTGAACCTGACAACCGAACTCCTGCAGCGCTGCCGACGCGCCCATCCCTTTGCAGGAGTATTTGAAGCAGCCGATATGCAATGGACATGGCGCGCCCAACGCGAATCGGACGATATCGAGAAAGTCTTTTGGCTAGATGAGGAAGGTCCCGTCGCCGGAATCTGGCTAACAAGCTCAACCAACAACGGCTGGGAGATCAATCCTTTCCTGGTCCCGAACTCCACCGCTCCCACACCGAAAGCAGTCTGGGACCAGGCGATGGCGATCATCGCAGAACATCCAG
>CAZYDY010000215.1:0-4180 GCA_964646245.1 uncultured Sphaerobacteraceae bacterium | reverse complement strand
ACACGTCGATTCGTTAAACCCTCTTCCGGCGACCAATCGAACGCGCTTACGGTGTAGGTCTCGGTATCGTTGTAAAAGGCGGTGAGGCCATCGGCGCTCCATTGCAATCCGTTGCTGATAGTGAGGCCAGTCAGCATTTCCTCGGTGTGTCCGTCTGGAGCGAGTCGCCACAGGCTGGCAGCACCTTCTTCACGGTCGTAGGCCATGGTGCCGCACCAGAAGCTTCCCTCCGGATCACACGCGCCCTCGTTCATGCGCAGTTTGCCCTGTGGCCAGAGGGGCGACAGGTAGGTGATCTCGCCGGTTTCATCGGTGAGCGCAAAACCCTGCTCCACACCCAGCACCATGCCGCCAGATGTACGGGGACGAATGGCAGCGACTACAGGATTACCGCTACTCCAGCGAGTCACCTCGCCGGTGGGGAGCAGGCTCAGCACATCGCCCGCCAGCATATCCACCCATTTCAGGCCACCCCAGTCGTCCGACCAGACCGGACCTTCGCCATGATATGCAACTGTGTCGGTAATTCGTTCTGCCTTCATAATTAATCATCCTCCAACTCGAAATCGGGCTCAGGAGTATCATACTCACAGAAAACCGCAATAGACGTGACTCATGAAAGGATGGGCCTTGACCGATCCATCGAAACCAAACCTGAAGTTTCCCAAAAACATCCGTGCCTGCCTCTTTGATATGGATGGCGTCCTCACCAAAACCGCAACTGTCCACGCGGCCGCGTGGAAAGAGATGTTCGATGATTACCTGCAGCAGCATGCGGACGAAACGGGCGAGGAGTTCGTGCCGTTCGATATCGCCTCCGACTACGTGAAGTATGTCGATGGCAAGCTCCGGCAGGATGGCGTGCGATCGTTCTTTGAATCCCGAGGCATCTCGCTGCCAGAGGGCACTCCTGAGGACGACGAAACCCGGGAGACGATCCATGGCCTCGGCACGCGCAAGAACAATCGCGTGCAGGAACTGATTAAGACCAAAGGCGTGGATGTTTACCCGGATTCGATCACATTGCTCCAGGCGGTTCGTGCCAACGGCCTGAAAACCGCTGTGGTGAGCGCCAGCAAGAACACACCGGATGTTTTGCGCGTCACCAACCTGGGCGACCAGTTCGATTACATCATGCACGGTGGCATTGCCGCCGAACAGGGACTCCCCGGCAAACCTGCCCCGGATACGTTCCTGGCCGCAGCCAAATCGCTTGGCGAGGATCCGGCCGATTGCGTGGTGCTGGAGGATGCCATTGTGGGCGTTCAGGCCGGCAGCGCGGGTAAATTTGGCTATGTGATCGGTGTGGATCGCGTTGAGCATGGCGATCAGCTTCGCGACAATGGTGCGGATATCGTCGTTAAAAACCTCGAAGAACTGGTGGACAATTCATGACAGTAAAGGATGTATTCCCGGTTGATCCCTGGATGATCACCGAAGAGAGCCTCGATTTCGAGGAGCTCGGTCGGATGGAGAGCATCTTCGCGCTCTCCAACGGCCACATCGGCTTTCGGGGCAACCTGGATGAAGGCGAGCCATTTGCGACGCCGGGTACCTACCTCAACGGCTTCTTCGAGGTGATCCCCCTCCCCTACGCCGAAGATGGCTACGGCTATCCGGACGAGGGGCAAACGATGCTCAATATCACCAACGGCAAGATTGTGCGCCTGTTGGTGGATGATGAGCCGTTTGATGTGCGCTATGGCGAGTTGCTGGAGCACAAGCGTACGCTGGATATGCGTGACGGCGTTCTCCATCGTTCTGTCCTGTGGGTATCCCCGGCCGGCAAGAAAGTTCGCATTCGCACCACGCGTTTTGTTTCATTCGCCCATCGGGCCGTGGCGTGTATCCGGTTTCAGGTAGAAGCGGTGGATACACCGGCTCGCATCGTTATTCAGAGCAGCCTCGTTGCCAATGAACCCTACCCGGTAAAAAATGGAAACGACCCGCGTGCCGGGCTCTCCCACGATATCAACCTGGTTCCGGAGCATCACTCCCACCGCGATATGCACGCGTTGCTGGCACACAGCACCGAATCAAGCCATCTCTCCATGGTTGCGGGTATGGACCATATGTATAAGGGTCCAGAGGGCACGCGCATTTCCTCGATTTCCGAGCCGGACCTGGCTCGCGTTACGTTCAGTAGCGAAATCGGCCCGGGCGAGACGATGACCGTCACCAAGTTCGTAGGCTATGGCTGGAGCTCAATCCGCTCCATGCCGGCGCTGCGAGACCAGGTGGATGCCGCCATTAGCGCGATTAAACGCGTGAAGTGGGATGGACTGATTAACGAGCAAAAGAAGTACCTCGATCGCCTCTGGCAGCGCTCCGATATTGAGATCGAGGGTGATCCGCAATTGCAGCAGGCCGTGCGCTTCGCGCTCTTCCAGGCGATTCAGGCCAGTGCCCGCGCCGAGCGACGCGGTATCCCGGCCAAGGGTCTGACGAGTCGCGGGTATGACGGCCACTCCTTCTGGGATATGGATACGTTCCTGCTGCCACTGGTGACCTATGTTTCGCCAAACGCCGCGCGGGATGCGCTTCTGTGGCGACATTCCACTCTCGATCTCGCTCGCGAGAGGGCGAAAGAGCTCCGTCTCAATGGCGCAAGCTTTCCGTGGCGAACGATTCGCGGCGAGGAGTGCTCTGGCTATTGGCCGGCGGGTACGGCAGCGTTCCACATCAATGCCGATGTCGCCGATGCCGTGCGTCGCTACGTACAGGCAACCGAGGACGAGGAATTTGAGCGGGCCGAGGGCTTCGATATCCTCATCGAAACGGCGCGGCTGTGGCAGTCGCTGGGTCACCACGATGCGGAGGGCAAGTTCCGAATCGATGGAGTGACCGGTCCGGATGAGTACTCGGCGCTGGTGGATAACAACGTTTTCACCAACCTGATGGCCGCGCGCAACATGCGGACGGCGGCGCAGGTGGCGGAGAAATACCCGAGCCGGGCAGCGGACTTTGAAATCACCGACGAGGAAATCGCAGCCTGGTATCGCGCTGCGGACACCATGGTGGTGCCGTTTGACGAACAGCTCGGCGTTACTGCCCAGAGCGAAGGGTTTACACGGTATCGTCACTGGAATTTCGAGGGAACGAAGGAAGAAGAGTACCCCCTCCTGCTCAACTTCCCCTATTACCTGCTCTATTCCAGCCAGGTGATTAAGCAGGCCGATATGGCGCTCGCACTTTACATGTGCGGCGATTCATTCACCGATGAGCAGAAGCGTCGGGACTTCGAGTTTTACGAAGCGATCACCGTGCGCGATTCCAGTCTCTCGGCTGGAACCCAGGCGATTGTGGCGGCAGAAGTTGGATATCTCGACCTGGCGTACGAGTATTTCCGTGAGACCGCACTGGTAGATTTGCTCGACCTCGCCGGCAATACCGAAGATGGTATTCACCTCGCCAGCATGGCTTCAACATGGCTGGTGGCCATCGCCGGATTCGGAGGCATGCGCGATTACCGCGACAGGCTGATGTTCAATCCGAAAATCCCCCGCGATATCGATCGGCTGCGGTTCCGCATGCTGTACCAGGGTCGGCTGATCCGCGTCACCATCGAGCCAAAAACGGCGACGTACGAGTTGGTGGAAGGTGAGGAAATCGAGCTCTTCCACTGTGACGAGCCGTTCACCCTGACGCGAGATGAGCCGAAGGAATTCGGTACGAGACCGCAAACATATATGCCACCGGTGAAACGACCGCATGGCAGGGATGTGGGAATTTTGCAGAGCGGTACTGCCGAATTCCGCTGGAATCCGGTCGAGACGGCTTCAGACTAGACGTATTCTCTTAACCACCGCGACTTTTTCCTTCCGATTTCGTTCTAATGCACTATGAGCCATGATGAACGAATCGGAAGGGCAGTCGTGGAAGTGCCAGATGCCAACCAAACAGAACCAGCCCACACCGATGTGATGGCGATGCTGGAAGAGGTATTCACCTTGCACAGGCAGGACCTCTTCTCGTTTTGCTACCGGAGGCTGGGTGATGCCGAGCAGGCCAACGATGCCTGTGGCCGCATCATGCTCAAGGCACTCAACGGCATCGAAAACTTCACTCCCCACCCCGAGCGGCCGGGCGCAACTTTACGCGCCTGGCTGTTTCGAATTGCGCGCAACGATCTCATCGACTTTCAACGCAGTTTCAAATGGACGCACTCACTTGATCGCCT
>CAZYDY010000214.1:0-4205 GCA_964646245.1 uncultured Sphaerobacteraceae bacterium | reverse complement strand
AACATCCGCAAGGCGATGAAGCCAGCTCTGTTTGTACCGGAAATCCTGCCGGTGCTCCATGTGTTGAAAGTTATGCGGGATGAGAAGACCAATATGGCGATCGTCATCGACGAATACGGCGGTGTTGAGGGGCTTATTACCGGGCAGGATGTGATTTCCGGAATGGTGGATGAACTTGGGTCCGCCAGTTCAGAAGGCCCGGAGGACAATGAGGATGCCCTTCTGCAGCCAGATGGATCATGGTTGGTGGAAGGCCAGCTTGGGGCACACGAGTTCCGCGAGCTTTTCGGTATCGAAGAGCTTGAAGGCGAAGAGGCCGGGCGCTTTGAAACAATCGCCGGCTATGTGCTGGACGAACTCGGGCACATTCCCGTTGGTGGCGAGACAGTAGAGACCGAAGGATACATCGTTGAAGTCGTGGCGATGGAGGGCTATCGCATCAAGCATGTGAAGGTTTACGCCAAGGAAGCGGCAGAAGACCATGAACCCGGCGCTACCCTCGAAGAGTCGCCCGTTTCATAGTGGCGGCAAAAGCGAAAAGATCGAAGGGGAGGCTCATTGCCTCCCCTTCTTTGCGTTACCCAACGCTAGCCCCCGCAGACTGGTTGGGCAACGCGGCGCGGTGACGCAGGAATCGCCTGACATCATCGCCATCGGGTCGAAACTGGCTGGTTTCCGCGTAGCCACCGCGGAGAGTCGACCCATTCTTCCCTCCTGCCTCCTTTCACGTACAAGATGAGCGAGAATCACTCATCTGTGAGTTTGTACGCAGAAGACGCAGGAAAGGATGTACCGGCACTGGCATCCCTACTCTATTGGTGCGAATCCGTCGTTAAGGTTCCAGTTCGCCAGATTCCAGAACGGCAACACAAACGAAGGGCCATTTGCGAGATTCTCATTGCGAATACGATTGGAAAGCGCATAGGTTCCGACCGAGCGGTTCACAATAGGGATCTGCACGATGTCGGCAATGAGATGGTCGTTCAGGGCGATGAGCTGCTCAATGGCCGCTTCTTCGCTGGTCTCGGTCAGCAATGCTTCATACATTTCGTCGTACTCGGCACTTTGGTAGCGCTGTGTATTATCGCGCTGCCAATCATTCTCTGCCTGGGCGATATTCTCACCGTTGGGGCCAGCGTACCAACGATTCATCCAGGTGATAGGGATCGGCGAGTATGGTCCATTCGTCCACAGGTCCATGTCCCAATACATGTGGTAGAAGTTCTGGTCGTTTCCTGGTGTGGCATCGAAGAAGATGGCCGCGTCAATCGCATCGATTTGGGCGATGACTCCGATTTGCGCAAACGACTCCTTCACAATCGCCTGCGTCTTCTGCCGAACTGACGTCACCGATGTCATGATCGTGAACTCGAGGCGTACGCCATCCTTCACACGCACATCATCTTCCAGAACCCAGCCCGCATCATCCAGAACCTGGTTGGCAGCGTCCAGGTTAAAGCTCCAACTGGTGTTGGGGGAATCAAACAATTCCAGGCCGGCAAGCACATTCGCAGTGGGTTCTTCACCCTTGGCGTATAGCTCGTCGGCGATCAACTGACGTGGCACAGCAAGGTTGAGCGCCTGCCGCACAGCAGGATCACTGAAGATTGGGTGGGCGGTGTCCTTGTGAGAAACCTGGCCATCGACCTCCGTACCGGGGTCGCTAAAGTTGAAGTTGAGCCCCTCTACTGTGGTACCACCGGCAGCGTAGACGTCACCATTTGAACCATCACCGACCATCTGGTCCAGCACGGTTGGCTCCACCTGAACGTTCCAGGCGTAATCCATCTCCGCGGTTTGGAGTACCGAACGCGCAGCGGCTGTGGGGTCGCCTCCACCTTTCAGCTCCAGGCGCGCGAAGGCGGGCTTGTTCGGTTCCCTGTAGTTTGGGTTGGCTGCATACACCGCGGAATCATTGGGAACAAAGGATTCGAGAACGAACGGGCCGGTGCCGATCGGGTTTGTGACGAACTCCTCGTTCTTGTTATTTGGGTCGTTGTCGAAAATATGAGCAGGATAGAGGTTGCCATCGTAGTTTCCCGCCAGAGGCTCGAACCACGTGACCGATGGCTGCACAAACTCTATGCGTGCAGTGCGCTCGTCGATCGCTTCTACACTGGCGATACTCGCCCAGACACCGGCGGAGGTAGCACCGTTGGTTGGATTGGTCACCCACTGCCATGTGAAAACAAGATCCTCGGCGGTTACCGGTGTGCCATCACTCCACAGTAAGCCTTCCAGCAGGGTTAGCTCGCACCAGGAGTTGTCCTCTGCACGGGTCCCAGCCTCGACTGATGGAATAGCCTCAATAAGATTTGGCACCAATGTGCCATCCGCTGCGTAATGTATAAGCGGTTCGATGACCGGCGCAGCGGCGAGATAGTCCTTGTCACTGAGGGCGCTATGTGGAGCCGCTCCTGTTGGAGCTTGCCAGATAATTACTCGCAAGGTGCCATCCAGCCCGCGAGTTTTCTCGTCTGTCCCGAACGTTGGTCGAGCCTCCTCTGCTACCGGAGTCTGCGCCGCCACTAAGTTTGCGATGGACGGCACTGCTCCCATAGCTGCAGCGGCGGCCAGGAACGAACGGCGATCCAGCATGCCGGCGCGAAAACCCTCAACAAGCGTACGAAATTGGGACATGGTCATCTCCATTAGCGAAACATCCGCAAATAAATCCAGATACATTCATAGTACTCGGCATAAAGTTTTTCGGGGTGATTCAATGTGTCTGAAAACACAAAAGGGGCTGGCCACAGTGTTGTGGCCAGCCCTCTTTATCTAGGTTGTTATCGCGGCTCAACGCCCTCGGCGAGCGTCCAGTTCTCAATGTTCCAGAAGTATCCGGTGAAACCGTGCTCAAAAGCCTGGTTACGGAGCTCGAGTCGATTGGAAATCGCGGTCTGGAACGGTCGCTGCACCAACGGGATCACGGCGTAATCGTTGATGGTGAGGTCGTTCATCTCCCAGAGCAGCTCCTGCGCTTCCTCTTCGGTGCTTGCAACTCGCAGGGCTTCGTATGCGGCATCGTAATCCGCATTGCGCCAACGCTGCACGTTGTTCGCCTGCCAACCGTTAGATTGCTGACTGTGGTTGGCGTCATCCGGACCGGAGTACCAGCTTCCCATCCACGTTACAGGAATGAGGGTATTCGGGTTGGACGCCCACATTCCAATATCGAAGTACATCTTCTGCAGGCTCAGGTCGTTGCCTGGCGTTGTATCGAAGAAGACCGTGCTATCGATCTGTGGAATCTCGATCTTGAAACCGATGGTCTGGAGGTTCTGCATGATGATGGCCTGGGTCTTCTGTCGCACAGGATTCACACTGGCCACAATATCCAGCGCCAGTTCGACACCATCCTTCTTGCGAACATCCCCGTCCATTACCCAGCCAGCCTCGTCCAGAATCTGGGCAGCGCGTTCCTGGTTGTACTCCCAACTGGTGTTGGGCGAGTTGTAAAACTCGATGCCGGTGAGGTTGTTCGATGGCACCAGTGAAGGATCACCGTAGAGTTCTCCGGCGATGAGTTCACGGTTGATACCAAGTGCAATTGCTTCGCGAACTGCGATGTCGGAAAGAATTGGGTGCGGATGATCCTTGTGGGATCGCTCGCCATCAACTTCAGTGTCAGGATCTGAGAAGTTGAGGTAAAGTGCCTCGCGGTTTACACCGATCGTCTGGAACAGGTATCCGTACTCGCTATTGTTCTCCAGCTCGTTCAGCACACCTGGGTCCGCCTGAATATTCCATGCCCAGTCGAAGTCACCAGTCTGCAACACAGAGCGTCCTGCGGAAACCGCGTCGCCGCCACCCTTCACCAGAATACGGCTAAAGTACGGCTTGTTGGGATCACGATAGTTTTCGTTAGCGACGTAAATGCCCTGGTCGTTCGGTGTGAACGACTCGACCACGTACGGCCCGGTACCAATGGGTGCAGTCTGGAATGCATCATTCGGATTGGTGGGATCGTCATCAAAAGCATGCGCAGGCAACAACGCACCAATCAGCGAATTCGTGAATGGATCGTACCAGTTGACCGCTCCAGTCTCGAAATGAACTGTGACAGTTCGATCATCCACGATCTCGATGTCCGAAATCGTTTCCCACTGGTTGAAGCTGGTGCTGGCGTTGGTTGGTTCCAACACCCACTGCCATGTGAACTGGATATCACGTGAGGTCACTGGCTCACCGTCGCTCCAGAGCAA
>CAZYDY010000213.1:0-4233 GCA_964646245.1 uncultured Sphaerobacteraceae bacterium | reverse complement strand
GCGATTTCTTCCGATTCACCAGCGGGATCGGTCTTCAAATCAGTTGGCATGCGCTTGGCAATACTGATCTTGACGATACGCTCGAGCGGTGGCTGGGTAATATCCGTGATGAAGCCTCCGCGCACATATTTGCGGATAAGCTGACTAAACGGTGTGATCAAATTAGGATCAGTGCTCGGCATACCGGAAACGAGATGAACCCGGGGATTTTCTGAATCTGCACTGGCAATGACATGCCATCGTTTATGATGTGAGTAGACCTCTGCACCAATGGTGAGGGCGTCTACCATCCCCAGTCGTTGGATGCGACCATCCATTATTGTATTTCGGAGCTCTTCCACTATCGCCCCGGTAGTCAGTACATCAAACATCAAGCTACCCAATCAACGCCGTTTCGCGGTATTCTCATGCAACGATCATCGCACGTCCGCGATGGAGTCACCAAACAAGGAGCGCAGTACATTGTCCACTTCCGATTCGTATAGCACCAATCAGACCACACAGCAGGAAGAGCTGTATGCCGAGGGAAACGCGCTGATTGATGAAATACGATCCAGTGACGCGCCCCGCATTTACATTATCTCCGGCCCGAGCGGTGTTGGTAAGGACGCCGTTATCGAGCAACTGCGCGAAGTCTTCCCCCTGGCGCAGTATGTGGTGACCGCAACCACCCGCCCCATGCGTGTGGGTGAGATTGATGGCGTGCACTACAAGTTCATGAGCCGCGAGGATTTTGAAGCCGGAATCGCTGCCGATGCCTTCATTGAAAACGCCCTGGTTTACGATAACCACTACGGTGTACCCAAGCAACCGATTCTGGATGGACTCGCCCAGAACCGGGATGTCATCGTAAAGGTAGATGTAAAGGGAGCGGAGACGCTTCGGCGGCTAATTGAGAACACCATCAGCATCTTCCTCGCGCCGGAATCCATGGAAGCGCTTCTCACCCGCCTGCGCGATCGCAAAACGGACGATCCGGATGTGCTGATGAAACGCTTCAAGACGGCAAGCCTGGAGCTGGAGAAGGTGAAGGACTTCGACTACGTGGTGTTTAACGAAGATGACCAGCTCGATGCCGCCGTCCGCGCTATCGTCAACATCGTGCACGTTGAGCGCCTGAAGGTGAATCACCCGGAAATCGTCGTTCCCTAGGGTTGTCGCTCCTCATCGGTCATCCAGAGGTCTTCCCTCGGATCCTCAATGTGATCGGTAAACAGCACGCCATCCAGGTGATCGATTTCGTGCTGGAGCACCACCGCGAGGTAACCCTCTGCCTTAATGCGGACCGGCTTGTTGTCCAGGTCCATAGCCTTCACGGTGACAGTCTGCGCGCGCTTCACATTTCCCGCGATACCGGGAATGCTGAGGCAGCCTTCGGCACCAACCTGTTCGCCAATTGATTTGACGATTTCAGGGTTCAGGAGCGTGTAGCTCGCCTCTTCGGTGCCATCTTCTTCATCAGCCGGTACATGCACAGTGATGAGCCGAATACTCTTGCCGATTTGCGGTGCCGCGAGTCCGACTCCTGGTGCATCCAGCATGGTTTCCCACATATCCTCGGCGAGTTTGCGGATGCCGGCATCGGCCTTCCGCAGCTTTACAGCCTTCTTGCGCAGGATGGGATCCGGTTCTTTTACGATATTCAACAATGCCATTAAGCGTCTCTCGAAAATGTGTCGTCATTCCGGAATTTCCCCGGAGTCTCAACCAAATTATATCCGTTCAGTAGCATAACAGACGAACTGCTACAACATACTTTCCGGGTCGATATCAATCACCCAGCCATACCGGCGAGGCAGATCATCGAGCAAATCCTCCATTTGGGTCGTTCGCACCACCACCTGCCACTGGTACTGATTGCGGATCCTGGCCACGAACGCGGGAGATGGACCGAGCAGCTCCATCTCGATACGATTGCGATACGCGTGACTGGAAAGCTCCCGTGCCATCAGGCCGGCTTCCAGCGCCGCATCCTGTTGTGAATCCGCCCGAATCAGGAACCTTGCCAGCCGGTGCATGGGCGGGAAGCGGAATCGTTCCCTGAACGCGATTTCTTCAGCATAGAAGCGCTGGTAATCATGCTTGCTGGCAGCCTGCACCGCATAGTGATCAGGCGTGTAGGTCTGGAATACGACCACCCCACCCTGTCCGCGACGTCCGGCCCGGCCTGCTACCTGCGTCAGCAGCTGGAAGGTCCGTTCGGCGCTGCGGAAATCCGGCAAGTGCAGCATTGAATCCGCCTGCACCACACCAATGGTCGTGACACGTGGGAGATCGAAGCCCTTACTCACCATTTGCGTGCCGACAATGATATCGACCTGGTGCTCCTCCGCCCTCGCCAGCATCACCTGGTAGCCATGTTCGCGCACCGCGTCGGCATCCCAGCGCATCACCCGCGCCTTCGGGAACCGATGGCGCACGGCCTCTTCCACGCGCTGTGTCCCTGCCCCGAGGTAATCGAGCCGACTGGCACATTCCGGACATCGCCGTGGAGGCGGCATACGATGATCGCACCGGTGGCAAATCATCAGCTTGAGATCGGCATGGAAGACCATGGGAATGTCGCAATTGGGGCATTCGATCCGGTGACCCTGATCCCGACAAATCACTGCCGTGCTCATGCCGCGACGATTGAGCAGCACGATGCTTTGTTCATCGGCGTGCAACGACCGCTCAATCTCTGTCTGCAGCTCCCGGCTGAGCAGGTCAGCATTCCCGGCACGCAGTTCCGCACGGAGGTCGACGATCCGCACCTCCGGCAATTGCACAGGGTCATCGTTCGTCATGGTTGGACTCACACGACCAGGCAGTTCCAGCAGGCGATATTCACCGTTACGCGCCCGCCAGGTCGATTCCACCGCCGGCGTCGCCGATCCCATCACCAGCACCGAATTCGTCATTGCCGCCAGCTTCACCGCGACATCGCGCGCATGGTAGCGGGGATCGATATCCTGCTTGAAGCTGGAATCGTGCTCCTCGTCGATGACGATGAGTCCCAGGTTCTCCAGCGGTACAAAGAGCGCTGACCGCGGCCCCACCACAACATCGACTTCGCCGGCTGCAACCCGCCGCCAGAGATCGTATCGTTGGCTATCTGTCATGCGGCTGTGGAACACGTCTACCCGTCCGGGGAAACGATCAATGAAGCGCCGCACCACCTGCGTAGCGAGCGCGATTTCCGGCACCAGGATCATCGCTGTGCGTTTGTGCCGCAGGCACCACGCAACCGCCCGCAGGTAGATTTCCGTCTTTCCTGAACCGGTGACACCGAAAAGGAGATTCGGTGTGGAGTCGCCTTCTTGTAGCGCGGTTTCAATCGCTTTCCAGGCGTTTGTCTGAGCCGGACTGAGGTTTGGCACGACGCTCGATCGTGCCTCAGGGGCTTCGCGCGCCGGCATCTCGATCACTTCGATCGCACCCTTCTTCACAAGCGCATCCAGGTTGGCCGTAGCCACCTCTGTTTGCGCCTGGAGATCCTCGAGCGGGATCAGGTCATCGCCTTCGCTGCGCCGCCATTTGTGGAGCTCCACGATGGCGTCCATTACCTCGCGCTGGCGTGTTGCCGTTGAAGGAATCGCGACATCGGCGTCGAGAAGTCGTACCAATCGAACCATGCGCGGGCGCGGCACGCGATTCTCCGGCCGCTGCCAGCGCTGAATCGCGCCCATCTTCACCAGATCGGGCAAGACACCCGAAAGCTTCTTGCCAGTGCGGGATCGCAGTACCGGCAACGAAACCTCTTCTTCCATCCGAAGTTCATCAATCACCTGCTGCTGGGCAGCGGTGAACTCGAGTGATTCCAGGTCGGCATCGGGATTCAGCGTGTACACATCCACGGCTTTCCACAGCCGACCAGGGGGCAGGAACAGGGAGGCGCATTGATACAGGCTGCTGGCGGTCTCTCGGCACATCCATTGCGCGATCTCAAACTGCTGGTTGGTGAGGATGAGTTCCGGTTGCACGGGGTCGCTCACCGGTCGCACGTTGAACTCAGGTTTTTCGTGGCTGTAATCGACCACGAACCCCAGCACCAACCGATTCCGTAACGGAACGCGAATCAACTGGCCGATCACCGGTACCGGCTGATCGCCCTGTTTCGTCGCGTAGGTCAGCACGCCACTATCGAGGTGCGCGGGAGCGCCTTCGACGGCTACGTGGATGTATGGTGGTGGTGCAGACGACTCATTTTCCATACTGCCATTGTAGTGGTTAGCCGGTGTTGCGGAGCCCGCC
>CAZYDY010000212.1:0-4247 GCA_964646245.1 uncultured Sphaerobacteraceae bacterium | reverse complement strand
CCGATCCGCATAAGGTCGCGAACGACTCCGAGTGCAATAGTCGCCGCGCCAACCGGGTCGCCCACCTCAAAGCATCGCCCAATGAATGGCTGCACCTGAGATACTCGCATCCATAATCCGGCGAGTTGGTATCGCCATATGTGGTCCGGGTAGAAGTTCAGCCGCTGTCGCATGTCAGTCAGGACTCCCGAATCATCCACGAACACCTCACCGGATGTGAGTTCAAGCAACGCTTGCATCGGCGTGGATAACCACACGGCGTCGGAAATCTCCGCGACGGAGTCGATGAGCAGAACCGATCTCAACAGATCTTCAACGCTTGTTACCTGGATCCTATGCCCCGTCCCCTGCTCGTCCATGAACGCAGTGCCATCTGCATGCCGCGAGTATCGCGTTGGTATACCAACCACTGCGCCCGGCAACACATCATCCAACCGCTCATCGATCTTTCTCGCCACCGTCGCTGACATATCGCTCGATACGATGACGGTCAGTCGTGGTCCCCAGTCGTGGTCCATGCTGCGGGCAGTGTCATAGCCGAGGACATCAGAACCCGCGCCTATAAATGCCAACGCCATGGGTGTTTTCGGGAACATCTCCCGCAGGCGTGGCTCAATGCTTCGCGCAAGTTGAGCGGCGAGTTCTCGAGCTGGAACGAATCTTGCGTGATGAGTCATCAGTAGGTACATCTCAATGTCGAGAAGTCAGCAAGAGCGTGACTTGGGTTCAAATACTGCAAATACGGTACGGGATTTCCTTACATCAAACCAGCACGGGTAAGGACAAGCTTGACAACGCTACCTGTATTGGCAACACTGAACACATTGTACAAATCAAGTTTGCGTTTGATCTGGGAGAGGAGAACGTATGGCAAGGCACACTTCGCGCGCCACGGGCGCGGCAAGAATGGGGTCATCACTGACCCGGCGCCAGTTCTTACATATGACCGGGATGACTCTGGGCTCTGCGGGCGTGCTCAACATGCTCAATGCCTGGGGTCAGAATTCCATGGATGGCCTCACCGAACCACCAAAGTGGGATGGTAACGGAGAAGGCACCAAGGTCATTGTCATCGGCACCGGCTCCGGTGGCTGCCCGGCCGCGTATGAGCTCATCAAGCTCGGATACGATGTCAGTATCATCGAGGCGCGCAACCGCGTTGGTGGCCACGCCTGGACTATTCGCAACGGTGAATCCGGCGAAGAATATGGCAAGGGAGTACAGACGTGTGACTGGCCAGAAGGCTTCTGGTGGGATGCGGGTCCAAGCCGTGTGCCCTTCTATCACAACGGCTTCTTCCACTATTGCCGCGAGCTCAATGTTCCGCTCATTGATCACAAGAACCTGAACCTCAACGGATGGGTCTATGCAGACGGCATCGAAGGCCCACTAAGTGGATCCAAAATGCGGCTTCATGAGCTCCAGGCTGATATGGCCGGATACACATCCCAGTACCTCGCCAATGCACTCGACCAGGGCGCGCTCGATCAGGATCTCACCGAAGAAGATATCGAGCACTGGATCAGCTACCTGATCAACTGGGGCATCCTGGATGCAAACGACCTCACCTATCGAGTCTCAGATCATCGTGGCTATAACGTCGTCCCGGATGTCTACTCAGCAGGCGAGATCAACGATCCATATCCGTTGTCCGACTTGCTCCCATTTGCTGACTCCATGTTGCAGAACGCCGGCGGTTACCTAGCGGCAACATCTACGTTTGACTGGCAAACAACGATGGTTAAACCGAAGGGCGGTATGCGCGAGCTTTACGACGTGGCGTTCCGTGAGTTCTTCGGCGATCGCCTCAAGCTCAACTCCCCCGTAACCCGAATCCAGCAAAGTGAAGATGGAGTCACCGTCACCTACACCGATCCCGATACCGGCGAATCGGTGGAAGAACAGGGCGATTACGTGATGTGCAACATCCCGCTCTCGTCCTTGATCAAGGTCAGGACAGATTTCAGCGAACAAATGCAGACGGCCATTCGCTCGGTCCCATACGCCATGGCCCTACGAATGGGCATTGGGTTCAAACGTCGCTTCTGGGAAGAGGACGACTGGATTTATGGCGGCCAGAGCTTCAGCAACGATCCGCTGCTGGGCATCCTGGACTACCCGGATGACGACTACCTCACCGAGGGCGGCGTGATGCTGGGTATGTACAACTTTGGCAACAACTCCGCGTATGTCAGCTCGCTGCCATATGAGGATCGGGCAGAGTTGGCACTCGACCTGGGAAGCAAGATCCACCCGCAAATGCGCGATGAATACATCAGCGCCTTCTCGGTAGCGTGGCACCTGGAGCCGTACAGCCTCGGAGCCTGGCCAAGCTACACCGCTGAAAGCCGTGAACAGGTAATGCCGATTCTGCAGGAGCCGGATGGACGAATCTATCTCGTCGGGGAACACCTGAGCCACGTCAACGCATGGATGGAAGGCGCGGTGCAGGCTGCCTGGATGCAGGTCGACAAGCTTCACTCCCGCGTGATGCAGGGATAAAGGAGACCGCCATGAGAATGAACACAACTGCCCGCATCACTGCACTTTTATCGATCATCGGCGTTACGCTGTTGATTTCGGTACCACTTCTTTCCACAGCTCAGGACGCCACACCGGCGATGAGCGAAGAGGAGATGGTCCAGCGCGGAGCCTCGATCTACTACACCGTTTGCGTTGCCTGTCACCAGGTGGATGGTAACGGCGTCCCGGGAGTTTACCTGCCACTCAACCAGGGTGGATTGATCAACCTGGACGATCCGGAACTGTTTATCTATACCGTTCTGTACGGTCGCGGTGGAATGCCACGGTTCAACACCACCTACTCTGACGAGGACATCGCGTCGATCATTACGTTTGTCCGTCAGGAGTGGGATAACGACTCCGGACCAGTAACCGCCGAGCAGGTCGCCGATGTACGTGCGAACTACTCCGCAACACCGATCGTTTCGCCGACACCTGATGCCCAGATCCCTGAGGGACAGCAGCATCCGGAAGAGCGCGAAGATCCAGGACCGGAGGAAGAAGCCACGCCACAGTCGACACCAGAAGGATAAAAGCAGATGAGAAGCCGCCGGACGAAACGTTCGGCGGCTTCCTTCATTTTTCGTGCTTCTTGCATTTGCATGGTTATAACCGTATAGTGAATCCGTGATGAAGAGTTATGCAGCGAACACCACCGGCACGCATACGCAGATGATGACCTCAATGATTACCATTATTGAGACCACTATTTGCTGGCCTGCCGAGCCGGATGTTCACTGACGTCACGTAGAGTCAGAAACACCAGGGGGCGGCAGGCGAGAGCGAAGAGGCTCTCGTTTTTTTGTGCCCACACCTCGGCATCTCCCGGCCAGCAACGACGCTTCCGCATTGCCGAACACTTCGACTTTGGCGCCTGATCGCAATATTGCGGCTGCCAGGACGACGAACGGGAGCAACCTATTTATGCTGGTAATGAAGTTTGGAGGAACCTCGGTTGGCGATGCGCGCCGCGTTCGCGAGAGCGCGCGGATCGCACTAAGCCGGCCAGGTCCGAATGTACTTGTAGTCTCCGCCTGTGGCGGAGTCACCAACCTCCTGCTGGAAGCAGGAAACGCCGCCGCCATGGGCGAAACGGAGTCGCGCGACCGCGCAGTACGATCAATCCATGCAAAGCACGATAACGTGCTCTCCGGCCTCAATGATGATCATCTCCAGGAAGAAACGCGCGCGGCAGTTCAGGTTATCCATGCGTCACTCGATTCCACACTTGACGAAATCGCCGCAGCCGGGGAGTTCACTCCCCTCCTTTCCGACCGCCTCGTAAGCCACGGCGAGAAATCGATGGCGACGATGATGAGTGCAACTCTCCGCGATATGGGAACACCATCTGCCCCGGTATTCAGCGACACCGTGCTGGCTACGGATGCCCGTCATGGATCAGCTCGCCCGAACAGGGAACTCACACGCGAGCGCGCCGCCGAGCATATGCTGCCTTTGCTCGAAGAGGGCAAAACGATCGTCTGCACCGGGTTCATTGGCTTCTCACCGCAGGGCAATACCACCACGCTCGGCCGCGGTGGCTCCGATTACAGCGCAACGCTCATCGGTGCATCGATCGATGCCAGCGAAGTACAAATCTGGACCGATGTTCCCGGAATGCTCAGCGCCGATCCACGCAAGGTCAGCACTGCTCGCGTCATCCCGGAAGTCACGTACGACGAAGCGCAGGAGCTCGCCCATTTCGGAGCGAAAGTCCTGCATCC
>CAZYDY010000211.1:0-4281 GCA_964646245.1 uncultured Sphaerobacteraceae bacterium | reverse complement strand
ACCTGGTGCAGTTCCTGGTATCGAGAAGCCTGATTCGACCCAGTCGGCGCGAGGCCGAATCGCCCCGCTACCAGATGCTCCAGATGCTGCGCGAGTTCGGCCACGAACACCTGCTCGTGATGAATGAAGATCACCTTGCGCGGCGAAGTCACGCTATGGAAATGGTGGCCCTGGCGGAACGCGCAGAGCCTCATATGACCACAAGCGAAGCGCCTGTGGTATCCCGGCAGCTCAATGACGATCTTCCAAACCTTTACAAGGCCCTGGCCTGGAGCCAACAGCAAAATATCCCTGAAATTGGACAACGTATATTTGCCGCAATATGGCGCTATTTTGAGAACAGCGGTCAGGTGAACCAGGTGCTGGAATACAAGCCAGATACCGGCGAAGGAACTGCGGATGATCACACCCGTGCCCGCGCATTGGTAGGTATTGGCTACCTGTACGAGAGAATCCGCGATCTCGCGCCTTCACTGGATGCCTTTACCAGAGCAAAAGAAATCGCCGAGCATCTGCCAGACCAGGTCATTCATGTACGGGCGCTTACTGGCGTCGGCACAGTCCACTTTGATTACAGCGATGACATCCCCCTCGCCCAACGCTATCTCAATGAGGCAAAGCAGCTCGCTGAACGGATTGGGGACCAACGTGGCCAGATGACCAGTACGGGCATGCTCTCAATTATCGATATTCAGCTAGCCAATTTTGAAGAGGCAATCACCGGTTATCAGCCACTTCTCAAACTCGCAGAAGAGATGGGGGACGCAATTACTGTTGCAACACTCCACACAAACACTGCAATTTGCTATCAAAACCTTGGATGTTTCGACAAGGCAGACCATCACCTCTTGCAGTCTCTGGCAATTTCCGAAGCAGCAGGTGACCTCACTGGAATCTGCCTCGGCTATGCCAACCTCGCGGGGAACTACATCAAGCTCGACCAGCTCGATGAGTCGCTTAACTATGGTGAGAAAGGTCTTGAACTCTCGCGAAAGATAGGACTAAAGAATACTGAAGCCGTGGTGCTTATCAACCTCGCATCAGTCAGGCATCGGCACCGGGATTTTGGTGCGTCCGCAACGATGATGGCTCAGGCATCGAAGTTACTGGATTTCGACGGCGGGGCAAAAGAGCAGATTCATTTTGCCAGTGTGTTTTGCGAAACATGCCTGGAGGTCGGACTCCGCACCGAGGCCGCGGAAATGCTGGGAGCTACCTTCGCCATGAGGGAGAGACTCCAGGTCACCAACCGCGAGGTCCGTGGCGACGCGGAAGATGAAGCGCTGGAGAAGCTGGATCCCGAGAATAACCCTGATATTGCCGAGGCCATGGCTCGTGGTGCGGAGTACGACCGGGAAACCCTGGTCGAGCGCATCCAGGAACTGAGCAGGCAGATTGTCGCAATCCAGCCTCCGGCATCCGATATTCCAGCCAAAGCGGATGAGAAACCGACTTTCAACCTCACGCCTCGCGAAACAGAAGTACTGGCAATGGTGGTAAAGGGCTACACCAACGCCGAAATCGCCGAAGGAATGTTTGTGAGCACCCGAACCGTGACCACGCACATTTCCAATATCTTCAACAAACTGGATGTGAACAACCGCTCCCGCGCAATTGCAGTAGCGATGGAGGCAAACCTGCTGTAGGTCAGATCCTGTCACTCAGGATGACGCTGGACTCGACTGGTTAGTTGTTCTCTTCAATACCCGGTGTTGGTGTAGTCTCACCGTCTTTGTCGTCGAACTGACGCTTGGTACCAGGGCCAATGAGCCACTCTTCACGCTGCGGCTGGAAATAGCTCCAGAACTCCCATGGATTGGGAAGTCCTTCCTTCTGCACCAACTCGCCGTCCTTGCGGATCCGACGAATCGCCTGAACCTCGTAGCCATCAGTCGGCCAGCCCACCTGTACCCGCTCGCCACGATCGAGTCCGGAATCCTCCGTCTCAATCGGACCTTCCGGCTTCTTCGGCTCGCTGATGTACGGCACTTCGATCTCCACGTCATAACCGGGCGGAGTGCCGTAGATGCTGCAATAGGCGTGGGTGTCGTTAATCACGAACTCCACCAGCAACCAGTTGTCCGTATTGTTGGTGAAGTAGAGATCGGTATCCCAATCGTTTGGGTCATCCGGCTGGAAGATCGCGGCATCCAGCCCTGGCGGCCAGCCATCATGTTCATACATCGCCAGGCGGAACGTGTGGAATTCATGATCGATCGGCAAGCCAGCCTTGAGGGCGGCGCGGAATACGGTTGTGCTCGCCTGGCAGGCACCACCACCGATATCCTCCACAATCCGTGACCCACGGATAATCATGCCCTGCACGAATCCGTTTTCGAGGGTAATCGGCCCGATAGAATCGTTGAAGCTGTACGTCTCGCCTGGTTTCACAAGGGTATGCGTCAGGTGTTCCGCGGAAACGCGAACGTTCTCGGCACGCTCCCACGATGACCCCACGAAGTTGGAATCCCCCGTGGCGAGCAACCCGGAAATACCGAGTTCATCCAGGTTATCTGCACGTACTTCTGCAAGCACTTCATCGTATTGGGCGTTCACCGTGCGCTGGTCTGTGGTTCTGGCGGCGGCAATCACTTCTTGCACAGTGGCAGCCACATTCAGGGTCCGACCCCGTACATCTGGCTCAATCACCGTCAGCCCGTCATTCCACCCAAGCGTCGCATCCTTCGGTTGTGTCTGGACAGCGGCTGCCATTTCGGTGAATTCTTCGCCGATAATGCGCTCATCAAAGGTTGGATCCGTGAGTACACCGCGCTCAGGCAGCACCAGCGCCTCACGCAGTTTGGACTGCTGGATGCGCCAAACATCATCACCGGTATTGATATCAATCCGGCTATTGATCATGGTTTGGGCCAGGTCCCGCTTTGGCTCCAACATATCGGCCGTAATCTGGCTGATTACCGGCTGGGCCGTAAGCTTTACCACTCCACGCTTGGCACCCTGCACAATGCGCTGGGTGGCCACGGCGGCTGCTTCTATATCAAGCTCGCGCCCATCTTCATTCGGTTGAATACGTACCTGGTCGCCATCCAGGTACAGGCTGGCATCGCGCGCAGCACCCACGATCTGGGTACCGATATCTTCGAGATAGGCGCGCAGCCTCTGTTCGTTGCTGGTGAAAAGCACCGGGTAACTCTGGTTCTCCGGCTGAATCATGACAGCCTTAAACTGCGCCATCCGGCTACTGTCACGACCATGCTGCCAGGCCGCCGCCAGGGTAGATTCATAATCAATGGCGAAGCCAAGCTGATTGAGGCTGGCATTCCACATTTGCTTTTCGAACTCAAAATCAACAGCGGTGTTTTCGAAATCGGCGTAATGCGCCTTCATCAGGGCGAGCGCCTGGGCATGATCAAGCTCGGCGATGTTGAGGTCACCAACCATCGTGCCGGGGTAGAACGCACCCTCGGTGTTGAGCGGCACGCCAAACCAGGCAGTCGCACCCAGGGCTGCTACACCAGCAGCAATGAATCCACGACGCGTGCTGGTACGAGGGAACATCCGCTTCCTGGGTGGCGGCATAACAGCGCCTTCTTCCAGGTACGAAAAATCATCCTGTGTGTCATCCCACACAGCATCATCCGGGAATTGGTCCGGCTGGATTCTTCGATTGTCGTTCGGGCGGTTCATTCTCACTCGATGATTTTGCCAAATTGCGGGTTGCGGTACATCGTCCCCATAGAGAACAGTTCCAAGTATAGCGAACCGGGCACCTGCTTTTGCACCTGTACGAACGCTCATTCCATGGCCGCGATCATGCGGTTAAGCGTTTGCCGTGCGCAGGATTCGGCATAGAATCAAAGCACGGTACACCTATGTGAGTGTACGAAACATCGCGAGCGCAGGATGCATTGTCCAGTTCGCAAGAGAGGTAAAGAACCACATGTCCATGGAATTTGGAGTGTTTGTGCCACAGGGTTGGCGCATGGATCTGATCGATATCGAGGAGCCGGTGGAGCAGTTCGCCGCCATGACCAACGTGGCGAAGGAAGCCGACAAGGGCAAGTGGGATTCCATCTGGGTCTATGATCACTTCCACACCGTTCCCGAGCCCACAATGAACACGGTGTTCGAAAGCTGGACCATCAGCGCCACACTGGCGCGCGATACCGAGCGCATCAACATCGGCCAAATGGTGAACTGCAACGGGTACCGTCAGCCAAGCCTCTTTGCCAAAATCGCCAGCACGGTAGATGTTGCCGCGGCAGGTCGCCTCTACGCCGGTTTCGGCGCAGGCTGGTACGAGCATGAGTGGCGCGCCTA
>CAZYDY010000210.1:1594-4306 GCA_964646245.1 uncultured Sphaerobacteraceae bacterium | reverse complement strand
TTCGATGTTGGTATGGCCAAGCAGACGTATGGCACCGGCGGATTCCTGCTCATGAACATTGGGGAAAAGCCGAAGCCAAGCTCGCACGGCATGCTAACGACCATCGCGTGGGGCCTGAACGGGAAGCCGACCTACGCATTTGAAGGTGCCATCTTCATCGCAGGTGCTGCCGTCCAATGGCTGCGGGACTCGCTGCAGATTGTCGACAACGCCGAGTCGACAGAAGCCATGGCGAGGTCGATCGACTCATCTGGCGAAGTGTATGTTGTTCCAGCATTTACGGGGCTCGGAGCTCCGTACTGGAACCCCTATGCTCGCGCCACCATCGTGGGCCTGAGCCGCGGAACTGGCAGGGAAGAGATCGTGCGCGCGACGCTCGAATCGGTAGCCTATCAAACGCGTGATGTTCTGGACTGTATGAAGCAGGATCTCGATACCGAACTCACTGAACTGCGAGTAGACGGCGGCATGGTTGCCAACGATTTCCTGATGCAGTTCCAGGCAGATATCATCGGCAAGTCCGTCCTTCGGCCAGAGGTTCCGGAGACAACGGCGTTGGGTGCTGCGTACCTGGCCGGACTGGCGGTTGGATTCTGGGATGATCTCGATCATCTCAAGAAGAATTGGCACCTGGACAAGCGGTTCGAGCCATCGATGTCCGAGGATGATCGCGCGGCCAGCTATAAGGGCTGGAAACGCGCCGTTAAGGCCGCGCTCGTTTGGGCGGATGATCGTGAGTAAAATTGGCCCCGTCACGCAAAAATAGAGTACACTCACCAATCGAGACCGCCCTTTAGGTGGTCCTGCTTTCATGCGCGTTGGATGGCACCAGTGCAGCCATCTGCTCTCTTTTTACGATGAGCGCCGCTGAAGCATTCGGCTCTGTCAACTCCTCAATTGACATCCGATGGTGATGACACGAATGTATATATGCCGACCTCGGCACCATTGGAGTAATAATTGTGATTAAACTTCGCCTGCGCCGTATGGGCTCAAAGAAGCGCCCGTTCTACCGAATCGTTGCCACCGAGCACAGTTCTGCCCGTGATGGTCGATTCATCGAGATCGTCGGCACCTACAATCCCATCGTCGAGCCCGCCGAGATCACCATCAAGGAAGATCGCGTGCAGCACTGGCTCAGCGTTGGTGCCAAGCCGTCCGAGACCGTTGAAGGTCTGCTCAAGAAGCAGGGCGTGATTGCACAAGACAAGTTCTACAATCACAAGACCCAGGCTCGTGCAGCTGCCAAGGCGGAAGCGAACAGCTAATGGTTGAGCCACGGGACGATTTCGCGAACGAAGAAGACGTGAACGAGGATGACTTCGACGATGTCGAAGGCGCCGAAGATCTCGGATTCGATACCGAAGAAGCCCTTGCCCAATTCGACGAGAACGATGGAGAGCTCACCGAGCAACTCCGCGGACTCGTCCAGTGGGTCGTTCACCAGTTGGTGGATGATGCCAGCCTGGCAGAAGTGACTGCCGATCAGCGCGGATCATCCGTGCGAGTGCAGGTTCGCCTGCCAGAAGAAGACCTCGGAAAGGTCATCGGTCGAGGAGGGCGCATCGCCAAGTCGATTCGCTCTATCCTGATGATCGTTGGATCTCGAGAACATGTACGAGTGAGCCTGGATATTGAAGGACGAGAATAACGCCACGAATCCAGCAGACACCGGCAACGGGGAGTCGAAAGCCGACTCCCCGTCTTCGTCTGCCCGAAGAAAGCGACCTGCACCCAAGACGCGTGTCCGCAAGCGGCGCCCAACCCTGATTGAAACCAAAGGGCCGGAGCCGTCCACGCCAGTTGACCAGGTTCGGCTCACAGTCGGACGCATCGGTGGCGCGCACGGGATTCGCGGCGAGATGCGTATGCATATCCTCACGGATTCGCCAGATCACCTCAAAACGCTCAAGACGGTATATCTTGGTGAACGCGACACCCCGATCTCATTGGAGAGTGTTCGACTCACTGATAAAGGTGCTCTTATCAAGCTTGCCGGTACGGATACGCCGGAGGCAGCTGCGAAGTTGAGCGGCCTGAACGTCAAGATCGCGGGCAGCGATGCCCGGCCATTGGAACCCGGTGAGTATTTCCTGTTTCAACTTATCGGCCTAAAGGTAAGTGGCGAAGACGGCGAGCTCATCGGCACCGTTACCGATCTCATGGAAACAGGCGCGCACGACGTGCTCGTTATCGGGGAGCGGCCAGATTCTCCAGACGACTTACTGGTTCCAAATCACCCGGAATTTGTGCTGGATATGGACCCAGAAGCCGGCACCATGGTGGTGCGACCACCACTCTACGAGTAGCGAAGCTGTCGTAATCCGCCGATCCGGCGGAGTTTCTCAATCACCCCAACGATAATCATCGCCGCACGCATGCCGAGTTCATCCGCGTGCAGCGCCGACGTGGATTCATCGAAAACAGTCGATTCATGCAACTCACTGTTCGAGATGTCTTTCACCGTCAGGAATGGAGTGGCATGCAACGCGCAAACCTGCGCGATGCTTGCGGCTTCCATGTCTTCGCAAAGAGAGCCGGTGCGTGCATTGGCGGCATTGATCGTACCTTCGTCTTGAAGCCAGATATCACCCGAGCTCACGGTTCCAGTTCTAACCAGTGGTAGCCGGTTCGTTTGGGCAGGGAGTCGTGCTGCCTCCGGCCATGCCGTCAGCTCCAGGCTGCTGGCGATGTCCTCGGCCAGCGTTCGTA
>CAZYDY010000210.1:0-1494 GCA_964646245.1 uncultured Sphaerobacteraceae bacterium | reverse complement strand
CCGGCATCAAGACATCCAGGTGTCGCCGTTCGCTTTCCATAGCGACGATGATGGCAATGCTAACGGTCAACGTTTCTATCCAATCACGAACGATACGACAATCGAAAGCAAGAGAATTATGGCGACAGCGGTAGTGATGAAGCCGTATCGCCGGTCATTTGCGCTGAAGAACACAAAGGCGGCATTGGCGATCATGACGATAGGGCAAAGCACCATCACACCAATTCCGATGCCAAAGAAACCGGACGCTTCCAGGGCGACTGCTTGCTCTACCAGTCGGAGCGGGCTCGCCATTACCTCGTCGACGTTCTGATTGGCAAAGATCGTGAAAAGGAAGCCGACCCCAATCATCGCGAAGGTGAGTACCACTGCCCAGCGATAGATGGTGATTGTGCGACGGATGATGATATCCAGCGTCTCGCGGCTGGTGAGTTGGGTTGAATCAGTCATTGCCACCTACCAAAGGGAAATTTCGAATGCGCTCAGAATCATGGAAACACTCAGCGTCACCATGACGACCAGGAATACGGACACCAGTTGCTGCACCTTCACGCGCTTTGTCAGCGCCGAACCGAAGGATGATCCCAGCAGAATTCCGACCATCGCCGGTGCTACCACCTGCGGATCAATGAGATCGTTGGTGTAGAAGACTGCCGCTGTCGCAACCGATGTCATACCCACCATAAAGCTGCTGGTTCCAGCGGCAGCGCGGAGGGGTAGTTTCATGATCAGGTTCATGACCGGAACCTGAATCAATCCCCCGCCAATGCCGAGCATGCCACTCAGCACGCCAGCCAGTCCGCTGGCTCCAAGGCCGACGTTCACTCTCTGTGGCACATAGCGCACGGTGTCTGCGCCTTCCTGATAGTCGTACATCAGGTTTAACGGGTCTGGAGTGTCCTCCGGCATACTCGGAACAGCAACCTTGCTGCCCTTCACCATCGAGTAGGCGGCATACAGCAGAAGTACGCCCAACACCGCCTTGAGGAAGTTCGCATTTACAGCGAGAGCGATCATCGCACCGATGATGGCTCCCGCAGCGGTAGTACTCTGCAGCAACATCGAGAGTCGGAAGTTCACATACTGGTTGTCCAGGTGCCGGCGACTACCAACAACCGAGTTGGTCACCACGCAAATTGCACTGGCACCAATTGCGATATGCGGATCCACACCGAGTAAAAGTGTGAAGAGTGGCACGATGAATACGCCACCACCCAGGCCCAGCATGCTGCCGAAAATGCCGGCCGCCATGGCGCACAGCGCCAGCAGAATAGATTGATCAAGTTCCACGAGTACTCCGTCCCCTGGTGCCGTGCACCGAATTTCTCCTCCGCTAGTATCGCGCTGAATCGTCAGTTTGCCGAATGCCGGTTGCTGCTATGATAGATGTCTGGCGACGATGACGCGCCGATACAGTCGAATAGTTCTCTACGAGTCATGGCGCTTATGGGGCAAACCGGTGAGAAACCGGTGCTGTCGCGCAACTGTAAGGAT
>CAZYDY010000209.1:1395-4336 GCA_964646245.1 uncultured Sphaerobacteraceae bacterium | reverse complement strand
CCCTCGGCGAAGGCGTTCACATCGCGCTCGATCGTCACACTGCGTAGTTCATCCTTGGCGCGGTCTTCACTACGCTTCATCGGCACGATAATCGTCACTTCTTTTTCTCCTGGGTGTTGCGATAAATCTCTTGCACGCGCTCCATCCGGCGGGACATCTCTTTCTCGAAGCCCCGATCCGTCGGTTTGTAGTAGGTTCGATCCTTGAGGTTATCCGGCAGGTTCTGCTGACCAACCACTCCCTCGTCGTAGTCGTGCGCGTACTTGTATCCCTTGCCGAAACCTTCCTTCTGCATGAATTTGGTCGGCGCATTTCGCAAATGCATCGGCACAGGATCGTTCCGGGTATTACTAATGTCGTCCTTCACCTGGTTGTATGCCGCGTAGAGGGCGTTACTCTTCGGAGCCAGTGCCAGGTAGACAGTGATCTCGGCGAGCGCGAGTGCCCCCTCAGGCAGTCCAATAAAGTGCACCGCCTGCTGCGCCGCGATGGCGAGCTCCAGCGCCGCTGGATCAGCCAAACCAACATCTTCACTGGCAAAGCGAACGAGTCTCCGGGCCACGTAAAGCGGATCGTCACCACGCTCCAGCATCCGACCAAGCCAGTAAAGCGCAGCATCGGCGTCCGATCCTCGCAGCGTCTTGTGGAGTGCGCTGATCGCATCAAAGTGATCGTCGCCAGATTTGTCATACGTTGCGGCACGCCGTTGGGCTGCGGCTTCAACCAGGTCAAGGGAGATAATCCTGTCTTCTCCCACTCCGGTAGCCGCAAATTCGAGGGTGTTCAGGGCAAACCGCGCATCGCCGTTGGACATATTCGCGAGGAAGTCCTCGGCATCCGCAGCAATCGTCAACTCCTGCTTGCCAAGCCCCCGCACGTCATCCGTAAGCGCCCGCTGCACGATCTCCTTGATGTTCTCGTCCGTCAGCGCATAGAGCGTGATCACCCGACTCCGGCTCAGCAGCGGGGCATTCACCTCGAAACTGGGATTCTCGGTCGTGGCACCGATGAGGATCACGGTGCCATCCTCGACATGCGGCAGGATCGCATCCTGCTGCGCCTTGTTGAATCGATGTATTTCGTCGATGAACAGCACCGTCCGCATTCGGTTCATCCCGAGTCGGTCGCTGGCATCCTTAATCGCCTTGCGCAGGTCAGCAACGCCACTGGTGACGGCACTCACCGCCACGAAGTGGGCATGAGTGGTATTCGCGATAACCCGGGCAGTCGTCGTTTTGCCGGTGCCTGGCGGCCCCCATAGAATCAACGAACTGAGGCGATCCGCCTCAATGGCCTTGCGTAACAGGGTGCCAGGACCAATAACGTGAGCCTGGCCTACCAGTTCGTCCAGAGTCCTCGGCCGCATTCTCGTCGCCAGCGGCGCCCGGCTACTCAGTTCATCGGCCTTGTTGGCCTCAAACAAATCCATAGGGAACGGTTAGTCCAATGTCTCTGGGGCGGATGTCTCAAGCGCCTCCAGCAAATCCTCGAGTTCTTCACGCGTCGTAACACCGAGCTCGTCCATCACTTCAATGATGTCCTCGATCACGCTCATCTGCTCCAACAACTGCTGCGGATCGGCGTGAGGTTCGGTCTTCTTCCGACGTGAATTGAGGTCAATAATATTCTCAGGCATGGGTAAAACCCCTTTCTGTGACAGGGGCGAAGAAGTACGCGCTCGCGCTAGAGAATTACGTCTCGCAGCGCAACAATCAGTAGCAACACGCTACCAACTCCCACGAACTCCAGCATCTTGTTTCGGTTCAGCGCCCGGCCCTCGGCATTGGTGACCAGCAAGCCATAAACCATGTAGAACATACCGGTCAGCACGGCCGCGCCGCCCCATCCCCACATTGGCCACCAGTTGAGTGCGACCATTGTGCCAATCATCACCCAGGTACCAATACCGGCATAAAGCGCCCGGGTCGGACCATCCTGGCCAGCGCGTTCAAGCGCTTCCATCAACAGGATGAACGAAATAATCGCCACTAACGGCACGGAGATGTACATCTCAAACTTGTTGATGTACACCGCTCCGAATGCGAAGAACGCCACCACAATACCGACCACCGAGCTAATCACACTGGCGGTGCGCACACTCGGTTCTTCTGCTTCGTCCAGCAGGTCACGGCTGAGCAACGATGCTGCCATACCAATAAACGCCAAAGCTGGCCCAAACAGCAGCATCCAGCGGTTGTGATACGTCGCAATCAGCAGCGCACCCGCGAATACCGATACGAATGGAACAACCCACGCAGTGGAAACTCGCTGCGACGGCAGCTCTTCACCGTTGGCCACCGCTGCGCGAGAAGTAACGTACTCGGAGTACTGCGCACCAGCAGCGGAAAGCACCAGTGCAATACCGCTCACAATCCAGAGGAGTGGCGAGGCGCGCTGCAGCATCGGCGGAATACTGCCATCCCCGTCTCCAATCGCGATGATGGCGCAAAGCAGCAACGCAGCTGCAATAATCAGCGCGAAAACGATTCCCTGACCATACGTCGGCTGACGCTCATCTGCACTCTGCAGCCCAAGGCCAAATACCTTGTGCTCTTCCGTGCGAGGGTCATAACCACCGTCGATTTCGTCGTCGTAAAATTCATCATCATCGTAGTCGCGCAAATCAACCTGTTGCTGCGGCTGCGATTTGGATGAAAACGGATTTGGCTTGTCACGTCTGGCCATGAAGCGATCCTTTGAGCTCGTCGGGCGCATGGCGATGAAACCATAGATATAGGCCGAATTCTACATCATTTGTGTGATTCAAATCTGATCTGTGGGCCCGGATTTTATATCCGGGACGCGTGAGTGAAGAGGAACAGCGCAATACGTATCCGACTGCGACCGGTAATCATCTTAAGGTGACCCATCCGCGAAACTCTGCAGCCTTGCAGCCTTGGTACGAATTCCATTGATTTAATAGGCAAGTGTAAGGCTGCAA
>CAZYDY010000209.1:0-1295 GCA_964646245.1 uncultured Sphaerobacteraceae bacterium | reverse complement strand
GTAAGGCTGCAACACTGCAAGGCTGCAAGGTTTCCGGGACGGGTATCTTGCAGCCTTAATCATCCCCGGTCAGTTCCCGCACCCTGGATTCCGTTGGCAACATAAAAGCAGCAGCGGCAGCAATCACCAGCATCACAACCTGACTCCGCACCGCGTTCTGCGTGCCCACGCTATCGGCAATGGCCCCGAACACCGGCGCGCCAATCGCACCCGCCACGAACCCGAGACCGAGAATCGCACCGCTCGCGAGGCCCGCCTGACCAACCATCAGCTGCTGTGCCATCACCAACAGCAGCGGAACCGTCGCCGCAGCGAGGAGTCCCAGAGCAGCCGCAAAGAAGAATCCCGGCACTCCTGGCCACTGCGCCAGCCCCAACACTGCCGGAATGCTGAGGACCGTGGTCCAGAGAATCACATTCCGTCGACCATATTTGTCCGCCAAACGACCAGTGCCCAGGTTGCCGAAGGCCATCCCGAACATCAGCACGCTGGCGAGCGCACCGTAAAACGCCGGGCTGTAGCCCATGCTGTCGTACCAAAGTGGAATAAAGTTCTGGATACCAATGGTAGGAAAGAGCCGCAGCATCTGTGTTGCCACGATAATTCCAATAACCGCCCACGGTACGGCTGGCAACACCGTATCCACGGTCCTCCTGCCGCGCCCAGGCACATTGTGATCGCGCATGCTTATAACAAGGAACGCCGCCACGAGAAGCCCGGGAATCAGCATCACCGCGGTGCCCCGCGTTCCAAAGTACCCAAATATCGCTACACCAATGATCGGCCCCAGGCTCCCGCCCAAAATCCCGCCACCGGAGTAAATGCTCATCGCTTCGTTACGTACGGATTTGTCAATCACGGCATTGGCACTAATCGCGCCGAACGGGTGGAACGCTCCGCTACCGAGTCCGGCCAGTGCGGCAAGTGCCACAATCATCGGGAATGTCGGCGCAAAGCCCACGGTTGCAAACAGCACAGATCCCCACACCAGGGCCAGGCCCGTGAAGCGTGTACCAATGCGATCAGCAAGCAACCCGAATGCCGGTTGACTAAGGCTGCTCGCGCCGGAGTAGGCGAGGGCAACAAACCCCACCGTCTTCAGGTCAAGGTCAAACTGATTAGTGAGCAGTGGGTACAAAACGGGGAGTAACCCACCGAACATATCCACGCTAAAGTGCCCGAAGGCAAGCGTCATTAAAGGTTTATTGCGGAAAATACTGCCGGTAGCAGCCATCGTGTATCCTGCTTCGTCTGAGAGAGGCGGCCCCAAATGCCGAGGCTATCGTAGCACCGAA
>CAZYDY010000208.1:0-4359 GCA_964646245.1 uncultured Sphaerobacteraceae bacterium | reverse complement strand
GATCTTATTTCCGCAGGTGCACTCACCCATTCAGCACCCAGCCTTGATATCAGCCTCAATATCCAGTTGACTTAAGGGGGCTTAGCAAAGTCCGACTTGATATCGTATAGTGTACGTACACCCTTCTGGTGGCGGCGTTTCACTGATGTGGGACCCGATAATGCACCAGGAGAATCCTTTTCGTCATTTGGTGCGTTAAGAGGGTAGTGCGTGCTTCTTTTTGAGTGACCACTGGCAAGCCGGAACACATTTGCCATAGCAACACGACGGGTGACAGGGAGAGAAAATGTCTGCTACGAGATCTGCACTGGGCCGGATCGGGATGATTATGGCCGCTTTTGCGGTTGTGATTACGAGTTTTGCTCCAGCATTTACGGATGATGCATCGGCAGAATGGAGCGCACCGCGTACGGTGTATTTCCAGGAAACGGGCCATTCGCTGGATCAGCTCTTTTTGGATCATTGGCGCACCAATAGCGGTTGGGCCAACTACGGTCTCCCTATTACTGAAGAGATTGAGCAAGATAACGGCGTGATTGTGCAGTACCTGCAGTACGCCCGTTTCGAGTACTGGCCGGAAGGTGATGCCGACGGCAATCACTTCCGACTCGGTAAAGTCGGTGAAGAACTCCGCCCGAATGTGCTGCAGCGATCGATGGTCGCCAGCACGCAAAACCCGGGAGACCTCACCGGCGTCACAGACCTGATGCGCGCATGGTTGCCGATTGCCCCGGATTCCCCGCATGCAACCGATCCTGGCGTGACATACGTCGAAGATACAGGCCATACCCTCTTCGGTGGATTCCTGGACTTCTGGCTGGAAACCGGTGATGTCAACTACCTTGGCAATCCGATCTCGCAGGAATACCGCATCAATGACACGACGTACCAGGCATTCGAGTATGGCCAGCTAACCTGGACTGCCGAATCCGGTGTGCAGTTGGCACCTGTAGGCAAAACACTTGCCGACAAGTACAACATCAGCACAGAGCCGATAGCGCAAGGCGATATCCCAACCTACGACGAATCTCTCTTTGTGAAGCCCGGTCCGACGTACGGTGAATATGTTGCCGGTGGCGGCGAGGTTTGGGTAGACATCAACCTCAGCTACCAGTACATGACCATTTATCAGGGTGACAACATCCTGATGGAACTCTATATCAGCACCGGTCGCGCCGGGTGGGAAACTCCTGCGGGCACGTTCTACGTGAATCGAATGCTGCGGTATGACACGATGGTTGGCAACAACATCAAGGGAGAATCCTGGAACGTTCCGGATGTTCCCCATGCCATGTACTTCACCAACAACGGGCATGCTATTCACGGCACGTATTGGCACAACAACTACGGTACACCGTTGAGCCATGGTTGCGTGAACATGCCTGAATACGCAGCAGCGTATCTCTATTCCATCGCCTACGTGGGCATGCGTGTTGAGATTCACTACTAGCCGTTCACAATGAAGCACTACCCGGGACCCGGCGAATCTTGCCGGGTCCCGGGTTTTTTCTGACCAATCACCTTCATGCCGCGTGTTAAACTCAGCGGGATGTGTTGTCGCCATCGGCGAGTGCCGATGATTCCTGAAACGGAGCCCCAATGTCCTTGTCCAAATCGCTCCTCGTTGCCGTATTGGCGCTTGTTCTCCTGCCACTTACCAGCCTTGCTGCACCGGTTTCCCGAACAGTTGGTGATCGCTTTGAGATCACGGTTCAGTACATGAACGAACCAGCCATTCTCGGTGACACCAATGGTGTGCGTATGCAGATTACAGAGAATGGTGAGCCAGTTTCCGGAGCGCACTCCACACTCACCGTGCAGGTAGAGTTTATGGAAGCGGTGCGTGTGCTGAATATGTATGAGAACCAGCCCGGTGTGTATACCGGCGTGTTCATTCCCATGCAGGATGGCCAGTACTCATTCAGTGTCTATGGTGAGGTAGATGGCACGGAAATTAACGAAACCTACACAGTAGACGATGGTCTGGTTTCGGTAACGCCGCGCACAGACTATGAATTCCCGAACGCTGCCCACGGTTGGGGAATTGAGAACCTGGCCGCACCAATCGCAGCTACGGCAGTTCTTGGCCTCGCAGTTCTGGCAGTTTCCAAACGATCGCAATTGATGCAGCGATAACACGCTGCACCTGAAGGAACGCTCAATGTCGTGCTTTGCTTCTGCTCGCCCGGTTCGCATCATCATTGGCATCGGCCTGATGCTCATGTTGATCGCCGGGATGGCAGGGGTTCCTCAATCCGTGAGCGCCGAACCGGAGGTGATACGCACCACTCCGCTGGACGGCGAAATTCTCCAGCGCACCCCGACCGCGGTTGGCGTTGGCTTCAATGAATCACTCGATCCCGACCAAAGCAGCTTTCGCCTCCTGAATCCGGATGGATCAGAGGTGGAAGGTATCAGCATTTCCTGGGGATCGAACGACACCTCGGTCACGCTGAATCTCCCACGCGATTTCCCGGATGGTGTTTACACCATTACCTGGAACGCGGTCTCGGCGACTGACGGATCCACAACCGATGGCTGGAGCAGCTTCAGTGTGGGGAATCCTGAGGATGCCAGCATCATCACCATTCCTACCAGCGCGAGCGGCCATTCGGGTCCACCAACCTGGATGCAGATTGGGTCTCGGTTTATTGCCCTCTTTGGCCTGGCTGCGAGTATGGCGATTTGGCCGGTTTGGCGCGGAGTGATCCGGCCAGCGCTCGGTAAATCCCGCAATGCCGGCGTGCTTACAACCATGGCCCTGCAGCAATGGGCATGGATTGCGCTGGCGATCGCATTTGTTGGTTCCCTGCTTGAGCTCGGGATTTACAGCCAGGTACTCCGCGATGAAGGCATGATCGAGGCCGTGATGCAGGTGCTTGGTCATGAGGAATGGGGCTTCTGGTGGATTGTGCGGATGGCGTTCCTGGTTCTGCTGGGCCTGGCGCTCTCGATTTCGCCGTGGTGGTATGCCAACTGGTCCCGCATTAGCAATGCTTCACTCTGGGTTCTCAGCCTGATACTGCCTGTGCCGGTGGTGCTGAGTGGCCACGCGATGACTGATGAAGTCGGACGCCTCACTACGGTCACAAGCTCGTGGCTCTCGCATGTCAGCATCGGGCTGCTTGTTGGCGGAACGGTGTGTTTGATCATCGCGATGAAGCAGATGCGTGGACTCGCCAATGATGCAGCGATGGCAGCGTTACGGAATCGGTTTACCTGGCTATTTATCACTTCGGCAGGCGTCGCAATCCTTACCGGCTTTTATCTCGGGTCACTCTTTGCTGGCAACATCAATGCTTTGCTGGAGACCTCCTTTGGGCAAGCACTTACCTTGCAGGCCGTGATCGCCGTCATTGCGATTGTGGTGGGCACACTGCTGCTGATCCGCTCCTTTGCCAGCGCTTCAGCGCCGAAGCTCGCCTCCGTTCTGGCAGGGGTCCTGGCACTCACGCTCGTCTCAACGGCTGCTATGGATATTCATCCTACCGGTCGGGTTGAGTTGACTGAGCGCTCCGTGCAGACGCGCGAGGACATTGAGTTCGATGGTAGGCCGGGCATATTCCTGGTTGCACCCGGTGCAGCCGGGGTAAACCATTGGCGACTTGAAACACCGGGTACCTATCTCCAGACAGAAACGTCGGTCTTTGTTGAGCTCGCCAATCTCGATCATCCCGAGATCGGGAGCAAAACCATGCAGATGTACCGTGTTCAGGGCAATGCCTTTGAGCACCACGGTACCGAGTTCAGCCTGACTGGTGACTGGGAAATCACCATTCGCATTGAAGAACCTGGCTTCGATCCGAGTATCGCGACCTATACCCAGACCATTGGCGAAGAGAACACGACGGTCAATCTTCCGGAGGCTCCATGGAAATTCGGCTGGTTAGCCGGACTCTCCGGTCTCAGCCTGGCACTTGTCGGCGTTGTGGGCCTCAGCACCGCGTTGGTGGCGGGCAAGGGGCCGCTCCGCAAGGAGGCTGGCGGCCTGGCGGGAGTCGCGGTGGCCCTGGCCGTGGTGGTTGTCCTGCAGGGACGTATCGATCCGCTTCTTGTTGTGGAAACGGGTGAAGGTGCCATTAACCCGAATGATGCCTTGATGGTTACGCGCGGTGAGGATTTGTATCTCACCCACTGTGCCAGTTGTCACGGCCTAAACCTGCGTGGCGATGGCCCGTTGGCAGATGCACTCAACCCACCGCCAGTTGATTTTTCACAACCCCATACGAAAGTACATAGCGACGAGGATTTCATCTACTGGATTCAATACGGTATCCAGGGAACGGCGATGCCGGGATTCCGCACGCAGATGGATGACCAGGATATCCGTGATGTGATTTCGTTCATTTACTGGTGGCA
>CAZYDY010000207.1:0-4379 GCA_964646245.1 uncultured Sphaerobacteraceae bacterium | reverse complement strand
GTGTCTGGTTCGGGATCGTCATGAGAATGGTGAGTAGCGCGACGATGAGCATGACGAAGTTCACGCCAAACGCCACTGCTGCGGCTTCGCGGGTGGCGATGTTGTCTTGCCGACCTGCGAAAGCGACGAGCCCATCGATCCATTGAATCGATTCATCCGTGGAATTCATGATTGTGAAGACGGTGGCCGATACTGCCACGCCGAACGATGCGCCCAGGGAAGATGCCATTTTGTAGATGCCGGCACCTGCTCCGGCCTGGTCAGCCGGGAGCGCCGTTAATGCTGCGTCTGTAGAAGGAGTAGCGTAAAAGGCGAGCCCGAGACCAAACAGCGAGAAGCCGATGAAGGAGAGGATCTTGTAGGTATCTGTCATCACATATGTCTGCATCAGGAGCAGAATCGCCACGCCCACGATCATCGAACCCCAAATCATTGGCTTCCGCGGTCCGAGCTTTTGCAGCATTTTCTCACCCATGCGAATGAACGATACGATCACCACCGCATACCCAAGCGTGAGAAACCCGGCGTCTTGCGCGGACATTCCGGCTCCAACTTGCATCAGGGCCATTGCCACGACGATGATTCCCGCCGTCGCGTTCAGCAGGAAATTAGACACCGTCGCTCCCGTGTAAACCTTGTTCCGGAAGAGGGCGAAATCAACAAATGAGTGGGGGATACGATTTTCGATGCGGACGAAGAGCACAGCGAATACGATGGCCAGGATAAACAGGGCAATAGTGGTGAAGCTGAACCATCCGAATGTGCCGCCCTGGGTCATCACGACCTGAATCGCGACCATCATGATCATGAAGGTGATGACGCCAGTGAAGTCGAACCTGTAGTCTTCACCTGTATCGGCCTTGCTTTCGGGGGTGCCGGCAATCATATACATTCCGAGCACCGAGATCGCGGCTGCCATGAAGAAGATCCAGCGCCAGCCGAAGTTCTCTGCCATCAGGCCACCAAATAGCGCAGCGAATCCTGCACCTCCCCATGTGCCCATGGACCAGAAGCTGATCGCGCGTTGGCGGTCCGCTCCATCCCAGTAGGCCTTTACCAGGGCCAGGCTCGCCGGCATAATGAACGCCCCGGAAAGCCCCTGAAGCACGCGTCCCAACAAAATGAGCGACTCAGCCAACGCTCCAGGCGGGGTAATGGCGATGATGAGTGAACCAGCGATGCCGAGCACGAACCCGATCTGCATCGTCTTCACGCGACCCACCCGATCTGCGAGTCCACCGACCACAACAATGAAGATGCCAGCGAAGAGCGCAGAAGCGGAAACAGCGATGTTCATCACGCTCGTGGTGATTCCGAGATCACTCGCCATGACAGGGGCGATATTGAGCGTGGTTTGTGCAAACAGCCAAAAAGAGAGGAGTCCGAGGATCATTCCGAAGAGCAACTTGTCGTTGCCGATTCGGCTTGTATCGTACGTTCTTCTTCTAACTGGTAACGCTTGAGTGGCCTGTGACATCGATATCCATCCCCCGGAAATACGGACCTGGCAGGAGAGCCGCAAGCGAATTGTTGCGAGTGCTCTGATAAGCGTCTTCATGCATCTTTCGTTCCACCGGCGGGGCCGTAGGCCAGCTGCCGGAAGGGAGATTGGTATTAGAAAGTACGTTTGCACTCGTAACATTAATGTACGTTCAGGGTTATCATAGGGTGGAAGTGCATAGCTTGAGCGGCTTTTCTAATGACGCGCACCTAGCCGCAAAACCCTTCGAACATTCGTTGGATGTCTCCGAATTGCAGGGTTCGCACGAACAAAGCGTACGTACACGTTGAACAATGATCGGGGAATCTGGTACCTTCCTGACAGTGGATTGATAGCACTGACCGTACACCGGTATGGCGTCAATTTTACGGGAACCAGAGGTGGCTGCCTCTGGAACCAGAACTCGAGACAGTCGTCGGTGTCAGGCTCATGCCCGCCGGTGCTGTGACACATGACGATGAACGGCTGGTCATGGGGCCAGTTGAACCTACCAGGAGGGAAGGCGGAGTGACTACCGCTACCAGATATCACTCATTCGCCACCAAGGTCCGTGCATATGCACTGGCCGGCACACTTGCGCTCGCTGCGGTATTCCCGACGGCCGGCCTTGTGTATGCCGACGGTGGTGTACTGCCATCTGCACCTGCAGTATCGCAACCAGTACTTTCACAGGAAGAAGCCTTCGATGTCGATCCAGCGGGTGGGCTGTTTGATATCGAGGCGGTCGTCGTCGCGGAAGCGGACGGTGCTCCCCTGTTGGAGGAGCCTGCTGTTAATTCACCGGTGGTGGAGTCGTTGCCCGAAGGCACTACTGTGTCGGTACGCATTGACGCTACAGACACCGTGTACTCCGCCAGTGGCGATATTCGCTGGTGGCCAGTAGATGTTGGTGGCTCCAGCGGCTGGGTGGACGGTCGTTCGCTCATGTCGCCAGAGCGCTTTGCGTCCTGGTCCGGAAGCGGTGACGCTTCCGACGGATCGGATGGTGCAACGAACGGAGCACCAACTACCCGCCAACCATTTGATTACACCGGGGAACTCATCGGCGCAACGGCGCAAGTGGATGCAGATGGTCAGGGCCTCACGATGCGCGCCGAGCCAGATGCAAACGCCGACGTACTCGCTTCCATTCCGGAGGGCACGATTATCGATCTTCGCATTGCGGATTTCGATACCGTTTACGATGCTGCTGGCACCCGCTGGTGGCCCGTGACTTTTGAAGGACAAGATGGCTGGGTTTCCGGCTTCTATCTCATTCATCCGGGTAGTGAACCGCAGAGTGGTACAACACCCTCGACGTCCGCAGCTTCGACTGAAAGCTCGACGCAGACTGAGTCTCCAGCTGCACCGGAAGGCGACTTCGTCTACGTTGCAGGCGACTGGGCTGTGGTTCGTACCTCAGATGAAGGACGTACCAATCTCTACAGCTCTGCCGATACTGGCTCCAGTGTGACGGGAACGATCCCGCACATGGCACTGGTCGAAGTTCTTGCGCAGGCTGATGGCGGCTGGTATGAAGTGCGGTGGGACACCATTCAGGGATTCATCCCGGGTGACCTGTTGACCGCTGGTACTGCACCACGCCGCGCAAGCGACGCGGTAGATCCGGCCCCAACGCCAACACCGGCGGCCGTATCCAATGAGGATGCTTCGAGCGTTGAAACCGATCCATTGGCAGTGGGAGACGTGGTCCGGGTCGATTCCGACTCAAGCGCTGGCGTAAATGTCCGCGCATCGGCCGGGACTTCGTCCGACTCAGTTGGCTTCCTCGATGATGGCACCCAGGTGGATGTCGTGGAAGGCCCAAGCGCCGACGATGACGGTGATAACTGGTACCAGGTTCGCGCCGAGGATGGCGTTGAAGGTTGGGTTCGTGCCGACCTGCTGACGCAGGTGGTCGCATCCACGGAAGCGGTCACTGAAGGCAGCGACGCAGTTTCCGAGGCTGGCTTTATTCTGCCGCTCGAGAACTACAGGTTCACCCAGGATTACGGCTGCAGCAATCTCGGCTTCTACTCGTACGATCCCGATTGGGGATGCGCCATTCACGACGGAGTGGACATGGCCGCCGAGCAGGGCACTCCGCTTCTGGCAGTTGCAGATGGCACGGTCGTTGTATCCGGCTGGTGTGATTGTGGCCTCGGCTACTACGTAGAAATCGATCATGGCGATGGCCTGCATACCATTTACGGACACATGCAGAGCCAGCCACCGGTGACAGTAGGAGAGACGGTTACACAGGGTCAGGAAATCGGGCCACTCGGTAGTACCGGCCTCAGCACCGGACCGCACGTCCACTTCATGGTGCGGCAGGACGGTGTAACGATGGATCCCAAGAACTACCTGCCTCCGATTAGCTCGAATAGCAGCAATAGGGACTAATCGGACGACAATACGGATGACTCAGGAGGGCTTCGGCCCTCCTTTCCTGTTAACCCCACCAACTATTCGCGTGC
This sequence comes from uncultured Sphaerobacteraceae bacterium, assembly GCA_964646245.1. Lineage (GTDB taxonomy): Bacteria > Chloroflexota > Chloroflexia > Thermomicrobiales > UBA6265 > UBA6265. Next base: position 422 of record CAZYDY010000207.1, on the reverse strand, counting down.
CAGCGTGAGGGTGCGCTTCTCCCTACTCGGGCAATATTGGCGTAGAAGCCAACCTTGTGCAGGGAGATGACAGATGCAAACACCACGGCAACGAAACAACATTTTCGATTGGGAAGACCCAATCTCTGGCAGCACCAACTTCTCGTCAGGAGTAAAGTTTGCCGGACCGCAAGAGGGCGCAGATTCAACTTCTTCAATCTGGGATGCGATTGCGTCCATCCCCGGAGTTCGGAGCTGGCGTATCCTGCGTGACGTGGCGTTCTTGCTCACTTCATTTCCGCTTGGACTGGCAGCGTTCATGGTCGCGATTGTCGGAGGAGTCCTCGGTCTCTCGCTGAGCTGGTTGCTGATCGGCATCCCGATCCTGGTATGGACGGTTGGCTTCACGCTCCGATTTGCCGTACACGAGCGCGAACGACTGA
>CAZYDY010000206.1:0-4386 GCA_964646245.1 uncultured Sphaerobacteraceae bacterium | reverse complement strand
TGGGATGTGCACCATGGCAATGGCACGCAGGATATCTTCTGGGAAGACGATAGCGTGCTCTTCTTCTCGCTTCATCAGGACAACCTCTTCCCGCTCGACTGGGGCAAGGTGCAGGATTGCGGTGAGGGAGACGGAATCGGGACAACCGTGAACATTCCGCTGCCAGCCGGATCGGGCAATGCAGCCTACCTGGCCGCGATGAAGGAGATCGTGGTGCCGATCATCGAACAGTTCTCGCCGGATATGATTCTGGTCTCTGCCGGTCAGGATGCCAGCATCCAGGATCCGCTCGGACGCATGATCGCAACAGTGCCGGGCTACCGGGAGATGACACGTATGCTCTTCGACCTGGCGGAGTCTCTCTGTGACGGACGACTCGTCATCCTTCAGGAAGGCGGGTACAGCAACTACTACGCCCCTTACTGTGGAGCAGCAATCATCGAAGCGCTGATGTCCGACCCACCGGTGACTGTGGAAGATCCATTTTCGCCTCGGAGTGAGGCGCAGACGTTCACCAAAACCGTGGGCATTGATCAGCGCAACGCACTTGATGCGGTGATCAATGCGCAGAAGGAGTGGTGGGATTTATAGCCACTCCACCCCGAGACGATCGGCCAATACCTGAAGTTCGCCGAACACCTGGCGGCGAATGGGCACGCCGTGCTCCATGTTGTACCGGGTTGCGACCATCTCCGGGTCACCCGGGATTTTGACCGGGTTCTCTGGATCGAGCGGCTCCATCGCCTTCAGGCTGATGCACATCTCATCGAGCGCGTCCTTGAAATCCTGCACATCGCGGAAAGCATCGATCCGCCACGCCATAAAGACCTGGCCATTGAAACCAGCGTCGCCATCGGCATGTTCACGATCGATCTGGCCACTCCAGGTATTACTGGCGAGCTGAGACGTCAGGATCTCCACCATCATCCCGAGCCCGTAGCCCTTGTGTCCACCGAGTTCAGACGTAGCTCCCAACGGGGTGAGCCCGGCGTGAAGGTTCGGATCGATGATGGTTTGACCATGAACGTCCAGGCTCCAGCCTGGCGGGATTGGGATACCGAGCCTGCGCGCGACTTCTAACTTGCCGAGCGCCACGGTGGACGTTGCCATATCCAGGCAGAACGGATCACCGTTCGTTGGTGCTGTGAAGGCGATGGGATTCGTACCGAGCGCATGTTCTTTCGCACCAAACGGCACAACAATAGGTGCCGTGTTGGTCATGCTCATGCCGCACATATCACGCTCGCTGGCCATGAGCGCATAGTGAGCAGCGATTCCATAGTGACTGCTGTTGCGCAGCGTTCCGAGGCAGATTCCGGTTTCGTTGGCCTTCTCGATCACTCGCCTCATCGCGTATGTGGCCATCACCAGGCCGAGGCCCCTGTTGCCGTTAAATGCGATTGTGCCGGGGTGTTCCCGATCAACTTCCAGTTTTGCATCACCAACCACCAGGCCATTATCCAGCCCGGTGAGGTAGAAGTTCATGCGCTGTACGCCGTGCGTTTCCACGCCGCGGACATCTGCGACCAGCAATGCATCTGCCGCGATCGAGCTATCGAACTCGGAAACTCCGGCTGCGTGGAACATGCGCATGATCAATGCGTGCAGTTCTCCGTATGGCACCCTCGGTTCGTTTTCCCAGCCTGGTAATCCCATGCGTCGTTCCCTCATTTGATATCGGTTTCCAATGGTTTCATTGTCGCAAGAATTTGACGAATCGGGGAAGTTTCCGTAGTATTAGAGGGCTACCGGAGCAAGTTGTGCCTTCGGAGGCATCGTTGCGGGTCGAGGATTCTCCCCGCTTTCGTTCCACAAAAGGAGCTCTTTTGGACGCTGACGGTCCGAGTACCAACCGAATCGAGTACTCCCGGAACTAACCGGTCAGCTGCCACTTGAACGGCACGCCCCGGCTGACTCCGGGGGCCATATTGCAGCATCAATGCTGTAAGAAGGACGTGCCACATGCAAAAGGTCACCACGCCCACGCGCTACTACATTGACCACAGCACCGACGATCGTGTCGAAGTGCGGGCAGTTTCGTGCCCATGGCCACAGAAGAGCGCGAGCAAACCACTGCCGGTTCGAGCCACACCAACACAAACGGAGCGCCTGTTCTCCGCAGGCCGCCTGGTTCGCGGCGGATTTTTGCGCAAGCGGTAAACTCTAAAGACCGCGCGATGCGGGCAGTTCGGTAATCGGACTGCCCGCATTGCCTTGCGCATGAGGTGGAATCTATGGCGAACCTTACCGAGTTGCCTCTGGAAAACGGTGTCTCCGAACCAGATCTGCTCGAAGCTATCCGCACTGCAATTGATGAGCGAAACGTTGACCAGGCCCGCCGGTTGGCGGGTCGAATGCTGGATGACGATGCGCTGGAACTGCTCGAGGATCTCACCGGGCGGGAACTGGCGCATCTGTTCGCATTCCTGGGTGAAGACGCACTTGGCGCCCTCCTCGCCCGCCTGGATCACCGTGATGCTGCAGGCATCCTCACCCGGATGTCCTCTTCTCAAGCGGCAGATATCCTCGAATCCATTGGACCGGACGACGCGACGGATATCGTGCAAGTCATTAGTGAAAGCGATCCGGACTCGGTCGAGAACATCCTCGTGGCCATGGAGCCAGAGGAAGCCGCCGAGATCCGGGAACTGCTGCCTTACGGTGAGGAAACCGCCGGCGGCCTGATGACTCCCGAGTTCGTGGCAGTTTATCCCGAAGTGCGGGTTGATGAAACCATCAAGGCGCTGAGGCGGGTTGCTGACGAGATTGATAACGTTCAGTACGTCTATGTGATCGATCGAGATGAAAAACTGCTCGGTGTGCTCTCACTCCATCGGCTGGTGCTCAGCCATCCGCAAACACCTGTCGGCGACCTGATGTTGCCAGATATCTGGAGTATCAGCGCCGAAGAAGACCAGGAAGTCGCCGCGCGCATCGTGACCGAGCGTGCATTGCTGGCACTTCCAGTTGTCGATAGCGACGGCCGACTGCTCGGTATCATCACACGCGACGATATCGACGAGATCATCGAAGACGAAGCCACGGAAGACATGGAGCGTCTTGGTGGTTCGAACCCACTGAATATGCCCTATCTTCGCGCCACTCCAATCTTTCTGTTTCGAAAAAGAATCGTCTGGCTGATGGTTCTCTTCTTCGCACAGCTCATCACTGTTTCAATCCAGGAGAATTATGAGGCCCTGCTGGCCCAAGTGACCCTCCTCGCCGTCTTCATCCCAATCCTGATTGGTACCGGCGGTAACGTCGGCTCACAAACAGTTTCGACTCTCATCCGTGCTATTGCCGTCGGCGAGGTTCAGACCCATCACCTTGTACGCATCATCACCAAGGAACTGATGACAGGCGCGCTACTTGGCGTGGTTATGGGCGCATTGATGTTCGGTCGTGCCCTGCTGGTCGGGGACGGAAGCACTCAACTCGCCTGGGTGGTTGGGCTTACGATCATGATCCTGACGGTTTGGGCGGCTACGGTGGGCGCCCTGATCCCAATCGTATTAAACAAACTCAAAATGGATCCGGCTGTCGTTTCTGCGCCGTTCATTAGTTCTCTCGTCGATGGCACAGGACTCATCATCTACTTCTCGCTGGCCCGTTACTTCCTCAACCTTTAATGGTTTAAGATGATGGGCATGCACACGAGCAACACAAGGCGAACAGACCGATGATCAATGCCAAACCGAGAGTTGCCAGCCAGGCCCTGAACCTTGCCGCAGATGCCACCAGTGCGAGGCAGAACCTGGTGGCACTGGGCATGGCCGGAATCGCGATGCTTGCACTCCCTGAGCCGCTTTCCGGTTGGAAACTGGTATGGATAATTGTTTCGGCGCTTCTCGTGGCGATTACAACGACAAACATTCACCTGGCACATCGAATCGAATCGCCGAGCGAATCCCTGCCGCACATTGCGATCGCGGCCGGAGCGGGAATTCTCGCCATCATTATCTCCATGGCGGTCCGCCCGATTTCCGGTATGTTTCTCGCCATCGTCCTGATCGTGTTATCCAGTACCAGCGAGCGACGTCCGTTCGTGACTGCGGCGCTTTCGGTGGTCGCCATTCCCTGGTGGATTTGGCTCGCGGCAGATTCCTGGCATTGGCAATTGCTGATGCTTGTACCGATTGTCGGGCTTGGCTTGCTGGCTGTGAGTCACATACTCGATACGCATGCGTGGCCGGAACAGGATGAACGGATTCTCTCCGAGCGCTCCCACCGGGCTGCGGCGTGGATGGTGGTTGCGTTTACCGGTGTCATGATCATGCTGGTTGGATTGATGACCGATATGAGCCGACCGTGGCTGGCGCTGGCCGGAATTGTGCTGGCAGCGGCTGTACCCCTGGAGGCCGGATTCGGGACAACAAGCGAAGGCTC
>CAZYDY010000205.1:0-4405 GCA_964646245.1 uncultured Sphaerobacteraceae bacterium | reverse complement strand
GCGGGCCGGTCGGTATATCACCAATCACAATATCGAGTTCTCGAATTCGCGGCATTCTGTGCCTCCCACGGGCAAATTTCTCAATTAATGCGCTCTGGATGATACAGTGGTTAACAAACGCCTCGTTACATAGTCATAGGCGCCGACGGGTGCAAGGAGAGTAAAGATGTTCCATTCTCGCCTGAATCGTCGAACCGTAATTCAGGGAGCAGCAGCCACAAGCTTGGCTGCGGGCCTCGCTCCCACCTCATCTTCCGCACAGGAAAAGGTCCAGATTCGTCTGGGCACCTGGGCCGCAGAGGCCGAGGCATCCGAACTGCAAGAAGTACTGGACAAGGTAAACGCTGAGGCAGAAGACTTTGAGATCATCTCCGAGCCCCAGCCAGCAGACTACTACACCAAGCTGCAGACCACCATCGCCGGCGGCACAGCCCCCGATCTGTTCTGGCTATCCCAGGAGTTCGTAGCCGGCTACGCCCACCTCGGCGCCATCGCTGACATTACAGACGCGTTGGAAGAAAGCGATGCTCCCGCAGCCGATGTCGATGACTACTTCCCCGCTGTGTTGAAGACTGCCATGTTCGAAGACCGCGTCTACGGCTTGCCCTGGATCGCTCAACCCGTAATGCTCTATTACAACCCCGTATTACTGGAAGAAGCAGGCATCGAACCACCAACCGATGACCTGGATTGGGAAACATTCCGCGCAAACTGCGAAGCAATCACGAATCCGGAAGCCGAAGTCTGGGGAACCAGCTTTAACTCCTGGCCACCCATACATATGTTCATGTGGCAGGCCGGCGGAGAAACCATCACCGAAGATCTTGGCGAGTGTCCAATAGATAGCGAAGGCTCTATTGCAGGCGCGGATTTTTATTCCAGCATCATCTTCAATGAAGCTGTCTCCGTGCCAGAGTCCACCATCAGCGAACAAGGTTTCGGCGAAATGGTGAAGGCCGGCAAGGTCGCGTACTTCTACGGAGGCGCAACAGACGATCTGGATGTCGCCCACTCACAGGATCCCGTCAACGCCGAGATCAAAATGGCGCGTGTTCCAACTGGACCAAACGGCCGCCAGACATTCGCATGGACTGCTTCCACTGTCGTTAGCTCTCAATCAGAAAATGTCGATGTAGCTACTCGTGCCCTTATCGCACTGACTGAAGGCGTCCACCACTGGAAGATCGTGGCCCCGCGAGTCTCACTGGCGACCGTCGAGACAATTTCTGAAGTGGTGCCAGCCAAGTCGGAATCCGCCGAGATCATCGTGAGCTCTCTGGAAGATATGCGTGGATTCAATATCATTCCGCAACAGGCGGAATGGGACAGCACCTTCTGGGATGAATTCCAGGTGCCGCTGTTCTACGACGGCGTAACGGCTGAAGAGCTTGCACCAGAAGTGCGACCACTCCTCGAAGACCTCCTTCCATAGTTTCGCGCTCCGGCAACGAGCGGGAACTCTTCCTGAGATCCTGCTCGTTATTACCCGGTTGAGGAGGGAAGCCTGTGTACAGTTGGTACACCCTCACCCTCATAGACTACGCCGTAGTGGGTGGGGCAATATTCGCCTCAATGTTCCTGCTCTACTGGTTGCTGAACAAACTCGGCGTTCGCCGGGAAACGGCAACTGGTTACGCGTTGATTCTCCCGTGGATCATCGGTTTTATCGTCTGGAACATCGGGCCTATCATCGCGTCGCTCTATTTAAGCTTCACCGAATACACCGTCCTCAGTCCGCCTACATGGATCGGCATCGAAAACTACGTCCACATGTTTACCGGGGACCGGCGCTTCTGGGACATCATGATCTTCACGCTGGCCTATTCTCTTTTCAACGTACCGCTGGGCCTCGTCGGCGCACTCTTCACCGCTACTCTGCTTAACCAGAACGTGAAAGCCGTCGGCATCTGGCGAACGCTCTTCTATCTACCCGCCGTACTCCCGGCAGCGGCCACAGCGCTTCTCTGGCGCTGGATGCTGGGTACAAACGGTTTGCTCAATAGCATCCTCAGCCCGTTCTACAACCTCTTTGGAGTAGAACGACCCGCCTGGCTCACCGATCCGGAAATGGTTCTGCCAGCCTACATCCTTATGGGACTCTGGGGAGTCTTCGGTGCCAACACCGTCATTCTCCTCGCAGGACTCAAGAACATCCCGCGCGACCTGTACGATGCCGCCAAAATCGACGGCGCTGGCCGAATCTCCGCCTACAAAAATGTCACGATCCCTATGCTCAGCGGCACACTCTTCTACGTGTTGATCATGGGAATTATTGGATCCCTGCAAACCTTCACACAGGCGTTCTTCGTGCAGCATACCGAGCGAGCAGGCACATTTATGAACGTCTACATCTACCAACAAGCATTCGAGCGCAACAAAATGGGCTACGCCGCAGCGCTCGGCTGGATCATGCTCATCATCATTCTTCTCTTCACACTGCTCGTATTCCGATCATCCGCAATGTGGGTCTACTACGAAGGGGAGAAGGATAAATGAGCAACCCGCCAATGGCTTCTTCCTCACGAAGCAACTACAAAACCACAGACCTACTGGTCCAGATTTTCGTCTATGCGATGCTGTTCATCTGCGTGGCTATTGTCCTCATCCCATGTTTCTGGATGATCTCCACCTCGCTAAAATCGCCGTCCGAGCTATTCGTCCACCCGCCAAAATGGATCCCAAATCCCATCCAATGGCACAACTATAGAGACGCCTGGACCGCCCTGCCGTTCAATCGATTCCTGTTCAACACCGTGTACATGACCGTGCTGGCGATGTTCGCCGAAATCCTTACCGCCGCTATAGTGGCCTACGGATTTGCGAGATTCCGGTTCCCTGGCCGCGAGTTCCTCTTTATCGTTCTCCTCTCCACGATGATGCTGCCCAGCATCCTTACGCTCATTCCAAAGTTCATCATGTGGAGAACCGTAGATCGCATCGATACCTTCACACCGCTCACCGTGGCAGCGTGGTTCGTATGGGGTCCCGCCTTCGTATTCCTGTTACGCCAATTCTTCCTCACCATCCCCCGCGATATCGAAGAAGCCGCCATCCTGGATGGAGCATCCGTCGCCCGAATTTTCTGGGATATTATGCTGCCACTGGTCCGGCCCGCGCTGCTCGCGATAGCTGTCCTGAGTTTTCAGGGCAACTGGAACAACTTCGAAGGCCCCCTCATTTACCTCAACACCATGGAGAAATACCCCATGGTCCTCGGCCTGCAATTCTTCGGCGCATCCTTATCGCGGGAAGCACCTCAGTGGCACCTCATGATGGCGATGTCGGCCCTCATGGCCGCTCCCATCCTTCTTCTCTTCTTTGTCGCGCAAAAGTATTTCATAGAAGGACTCACCGTTGGCGCAGTAAAAGGCTAATCAATAGAAAGATGAATCGATGCAACTCGTCCGCGAACCCAACAACCCACTTCTCGAACCCGTCCCGGAACACCCCTGGGAGAACAGGACGGTCTTCAACTGTGGCGTAACAAACTGGCAGGATAAAATCATCCTGCTCTATCGCGCACAGGGAACCGAAAACAATATCTCCCGAATCGGATATGCCGAAAGCACCGACGGGATCAACTTCACCCGATTATCCGAACCAGTCTTCATACCGGAAGCACCGGAAGAAGAATTCGGCGTGGAAGATCCACGCCTCACCTGGATTGGCGATACCTGCCACATGTACTACACAGCCTGGGGTCCAGATCTCAAGTCAGGACGCACAGGCCTGGATGAAAACGGATACCCCTACGCCTGGATTCAGGTTAATCACGCATCAACCAAAGACTTCCGAACCTGGGAACGCCACGGCATGGTCTTCGATGGTCCGGATAACAAGGATGCCGCCCTCTTCCCGAAAAAAGTCAACGGCCGCTTCTGCGCCTTCCACCGCATCCCCAACTCGATGTGGATCGGCTACAGCGACGATGGCACATCATTCGGCGACTTCGCCGAAATCATGAAACCCCGGCAAGGATGCTACGACGATCTCAAACTCGGTGCCGGCGGACCACCAATCTGGACCGAGCACGGATGGCTGGTCATCTACCACGGCGTCGATACCAACCTCATCTATCGCCTCGGTGTTGCCATGCTGGATCTGGATGACCCCTCAATCGTTCTCAACCGCCCAGAGGAGCCCGTGCTCTCACCCGAAGAACCATGGGAACTCGAAGGCGATGTACCAAACGTCGTGTTCACCTGCGGCACAGCAGAACTCGACGATGACTACCTCGTCTACTACGGAGGCGCCGATAAAGTGATCGGCCTCGCTAGGGCAAACAAACATGCCCTTGTCGATTTCGCCCTCAACGGAAAGTAGTCCGCACACATCACCCGATAAAACCGACGATCCGTGCCAAAATAGCGGGAGTGTTAAGTGTATTGAAAGGACCACTCCCAAA
>CAZYDY010000204.1:0-4431 GCA_964646245.1 uncultured Sphaerobacteraceae bacterium | reverse complement strand
CTTGCTCACCGGCATGTGTTGAAGGAAGCCCATCAGCATATCCGCGCCGGTAGATTGCGTGAAGCTCTCTGGCATATTGGCACGCACGATCTCATTCACCGCCGGAACCTGCATCAGTTCCCCCATTGGCGACATACGATCGTAGATCTTCTTCGGCAGGCTGCTACTTTCCACATGGAAGGTCGCGTGCAGGTGAAGGTCACGAGAGCTCGCACCTACCAGCACATCGAAGTCGCCTGTGTTCACAACCCACCTCTGGGCGGCAGTGTCCCACTGCGCGAGGTCCTTGCCAGTAACGGTCAGCGTGACATCAACAGATTGTCCGGCCTCAACATGAATCTTGGAGAAATCCTTCAACTCATTCATGGCGCGTGGGAAACGACTCTCATGCTCATGCACATAGAGTTGAACTACCTCTTTACCGGCCCGCTCGCCGGTATTGGTGACGGTCACGGTCACCTGGAGGGACTCATCCTCACTGATCGATTCCGCATTCAGGCGGAGATTGCTGTACTCAAAGGTGGTGTAGCTGAGGCCATGCCCAAACGGGAACATCGGCTCAATATCGCGTGTGTCATACCAGCGATAGCCGGTGAACACGCCTTCATCAAACCGAATGGTGGCGTTCGCATCCGGCCAAAAGCTGGTGTAGCTCGGAGTTTCTTCCAGGCGATACGGGAATGTCTCAGCCAACTTGCCAGACGGATTCACCTTGCCGGTGAGTACGTCCGCAATCGCACCGCCACCAGCCTGTCCCGTCAGCCATCCCTCGACGATCGCCGGCACATAACTGACCCACGTAAGGTCGACGGCCGACCCGTTGATCAACACAATCACGGTATTCGGTTGCGCCTCGTGAATGCGCGATACAAGTGTGTTGTGGGCATCCGGCATATCCATATGCTCACGATCGGCGCCTTCATTCTCAAACGAATCCGGCAAGCCGATAACAACTACTGCCACATCCGCATCGCGCGCGGTGGCAACAGCCTCGCTGATAAGCTCGTCAGATGTTTGCTCACCTTCATACCCGGCTGCATATGGAAGGTCATTGCCGTAGGCAGCGCTCAGTTCGGTATAGAGGTTCTCCACCCGTGTCGGCACAACCATCGAGGAACCACCACCCTGGAAGCGTGGCTTCTTCGCGAATTCACCGATGACGGCCACCTTTGCATTGGGTGAAAGCGGTAACAAATCATCTTCATTCTGGAGCAGGGTCACGCACTCCGCCGCGATCTTGCGTGCAAGCTGGTGGTGTTCGTCTTCGCTAAAGGTTGTCTCTGGCTTCCGGGCGGCATCGGCCTTAAGAATGTAGGCGAGCAATTCCCGCACTACTTCATCCAGCCGACTTTCGGCCAACGAGCCATCCTTCACGGCCGCAACTACCAACTCCTCGGTTTTGCCATACGGCATCTGCAGGTGCAGGCCGGCATCGATACCCGCCACCCGATCATTGACGGCAATCCAGTCGCTCATCACGATGCCGCGATAGCCCCATTCTTCATGGAGAATGTCGTGCAGCAGCCACTTGTTCTCCGCTACAAAGGTGCCGTTCACCTTGTTATAGCTCTCCATGATCGTCCACGGATCGCTCTTTTCAATCACCTTCTCGAACGGGCGCAGGTAGTTCTCGCGGAGCGTGCGTTCATCCACAATCGTATCCACATACATCCGACCGGTTTCGCTCTCGTTTGCAACGTAGTGTTTTGGGCTGGCGCCCACACCCTCATCCTGAAGGGCAATCACGAACGCCGCCGCCATCTCCGCCGCCAGCACCGGATCCTCGCTCAGGTACTCGAAGTTGCGGCCACCCAGTGGCGATCGTTTCTGGTTCAGTCCAGGGCCGAGCAGCGTCTGCACGCCCATCGATTGCGCCTCGATCCCGATTGCCCTGCCAACCTGCGCCATCACATCGCGATCCCATGAGCTGGCGAGCGCCGACGCTGTTGGAAAGCAGGTGGCAGGCTCGGAATCACCTATGCCGATGGAATCGCTCTGCGGCGACTTCCGCAATCCGGTAGGACCATCCGCCAGCCACAGGGACGGAATCCCCAACCGCTCCACCGGATTGGTGGTCCAGCTATCACGACCAACGGTGAGCGAGACCTTCTCCTCCAGCGTCAGTTGCTCCAGCAAGGAATCGATTCGAGCGGTGTCATCAGTCATGGTTATTCTCCTTCGGATGGTTGCGGTGTTTCCCGCATGGTAACGCGTATTGCCGGCACCCATGTACAGCGTTCCCCCATCCCACCAATGGCTGGCACACCGCGTGCGGAACGGGTTGGTAGTAGTCGATCGTAGGCAAGGAGCTAAACAATGGATAATCGACCACCCATCGAACGAGTACGAGACCGCCAGGACAACGCACGCGAGAACTTTGATGATGCTCGCGAAACGTTGTCGGAAAAGGATGCAAAGCTGCAGCGCGAGGCTTCAGAAGATGCACCAACCCAGGAATCCGACGAGCAGTTTCAGGAACGCATGCGCAACAAAATGAAAGAATCAGGCCCAGATACCAATAAGTAGATATAATTGGGATGCATAAGGAGGTTTTACTCAAACCATGGCAACTAATCCGACTAGGTGGATTCGGGCTTCCGATCACCCTTCGACCTTTGATCATTCAGCCGACGAGCTACTGGCCCGTCTCGCAGATATGCCCGCGGAGTATGAGGTGCCGTATCTCACCGTTACTCTCGACTGGTCAGTTGCCGGTGGCAATCCGGCTCGGCGTACCGCAGAGGAGACCCGCCGCTCCGAGCCAGACCGGGATGACGCGGGTAGCTACCGCCCAGCGCTCAACGAAATGGAGAAGGATCTCAAGGCACTGATCGAGAGCCACGGTCCACGCGGAGAGACATATGAGGCGCTGCAGCAAAGTGCAGATCGCATCACGAATTGGCTGCAGACTGAGCTTGATCCAGCGGCGAGCGGCGTCTACATCGTCTCGCATGAGCCGACCGGAGTCTTTGAAGCAACCGGTCTCAACCTGCCGATCGATACAAGTGTGAATCTCGATACCGTGCCCCGGCTCTACAAGCTGGTGCGCCTGGTGGAGGACTATCCTACTTACGCTATTCTGCAGGCCGATCAGGAGAACGCAACGCTCAGCTTTGTGACACACGGGACGCGAGATCGCTCGGTGCAACTGGAATCCAGCCTGTATCCACGCAAGCAGCAGTCCGGTGGCTGGAGTCAGAAGCGCTACCAGAAGCGAGCCGATGAACGCATTGAAGCCTTCTCCCGGGACACAATGGAAGCTGTCGACAGGGCACTCAAAGACACCGGTGTGGATGTGCTGATCATGGCCGGATCCGAAGTGATGATGAGCGCACTCCACAACGCCATGCCAGAGCGGCTGGAAGACATCGTCTTCGAAACCGTACGGATGGAATCGGTAGTGACACCGGAACAGAAGATTGATCAAACGATTCCACTGGCCGAAAAAGCTGAACGCCAACGCGAGCAGGAATCAGTTGATCGCCTCAAGAACGCCATCGGTCAGGGCAATATCGGCGCGGCCGGTGCCAGCGAAGTTATTCGCACACTGCAAAACGGCCAGGTCGACTCCCTCGTACTCTGCGACACCTTTGCAGGCAATGGTTGGGCAGACTACGACATGCACGTCTATGGGGTCGGCAACCTGCCCACCAATCACCCCGCTGGCGGCGATATGACAAAGCTGGTGGAAGTTGATCTGCGTGATGAACTCGTACGCCTGGCCCTTTCGAGTGGTGCGGAGATTGATATCATCCACTCAGCCATGCCAGTGGAGGACAACGGCGACGTGCGCGATGCCGACGACAAGTTCCCCAAAACTCAGGCAGCAACCGAGCTCGAAGAGATGGGTGGCGTCGGAGCTATCCTGCGTTACTCCATGACAGGCGACGCCGAACCTGAAACGATCTAGAACACATCCAACTGAACGCAAGAGAGGAGCGCGATTGCTCGCGCTCCTCTCTGTATATCCGGGAAGTCCCGCTCATACCGTGGTTGGAATCATCCTGAAAAGCACCGAAGGGGCCGGCTCACACGAGCTCGACCCCTTCGAATGTTGTATCACGTAGGAGCTAGTTAGCTACCCCCGACGTGATACCCGTACTGTCGCTTGTCATGGGCATCACCTCCTTTACCCTGTTCGGTATGGTGTGATTCTGGCGGATATCAGTGCCGCCCGTGAGTTAAGTATAGGCCTCGTTGGGCAGGTGTCAACAAGTGGCAATCTCTTTACCGAACAGCAAACCCCGGCCACTCGTCTGTCAGCACATAGCTATACAGGTTCACGCGCAGGACATACCGCATAATTCCAACAAGCGATCGGAAAATTCCCTCCGGGATATTTCCGGTAAAGAGAATGGCGAAGAAGGAAACGAAGAGCAGGATCGACATCCATATCCCGACCAGCGACAACCAAAGTGCCAACGGAATCAT
>CAZYDY010000203.1:0-4434 GCA_964646245.1 uncultured Sphaerobacteraceae bacterium | reverse complement strand
ACGATCATCGGTGAGTGGCTCGCGGATCGCAAACCCCAAAATGTGATCATCGCGACGAAGGTCGGCCAGCATCCGGAGTTTCGGGGGCAGTCAGCCAGCAACGTCCGCGCCGCAGCGGAGGCATCGCTCAAACGCCTGGGCGTTGATACGATCGATCTCTATTACATCCATCAGGATGATCCCGAAACGCCCCTGGAAGAAACAGTGGACGCCCACGCCCGGCTCGTGGAGGATGGCCTTGTGCGCTACACGGCCTTGTCCAACTTCAGTGCTGAACGCATTCGTGAATGGCTCCGCGAGGCGGCCCGCATAGGCGCACCCGCGCCGGTAGCACTGCAACCAAAGTACAACCTTATTGACCGGGCAGGATTCGAGGAGGACCTCGAGCCCGTTGCTCGTGAGCTTCTTCTTAGCGTGCTTCCATATTCGTCGCTGGCCAGTGGATTCCTCACCGGAAAGTATCGCAATCAGCAGGATATCGAAAGCGGAACCTCGCCCCGTGCTGGAGGCTTGGCACGATATGCGACTGATGCCGGTTTCGCACTTCTCGATACGTTGGAGCAGGTTGGTCAGACGCACAGTGCTTCCATCACGGCAGTGGCTCTGGCTGCGCTAAGATCCCGGCCAACCATCGCTGCTCCAATTGCCAGCGCCAGTACCGTGGATCAGGTGGGCGACCTGCTTGCTTCTGCCAAACTGGAATTGGATAACGATGAAGTGACCGCCATTTACGCAGCTGCCTCCAAATAGGCGACACAAGGGGAGTGAGTTCATGGGAGATGTGGCTCTACGAGACGCGGTGGATGAAATCCAGCCTGGGCTCGTTGCCGACCGGAGGCACCTGCACCAGAATCCGGAGCTTGGGTTCCAGGAGTTCAAAACTGCCGAGTTTGTTCGCCAGCGGCTTGAGTCGCTGGGAGTTACGGATATCCGCACCAATATCGCCGTGACCGGTGTAACCGGAAAAATCGTAGGTACGGGACCAGGCACCGGCGGACACGTTTTGCTCCGCGCCGATATGGATGCCCTCCCCATTCAGGAGGAATCCGACGAGGACTATGCATCCCAAACGGATGGCGTTATGCACGCCTGCGGCCACGATGCGCATACAGCCATCCTGCTGGGTGTTGCGCGAATCCTCAGCGACCGACGTGACCAGTTTGCCGGTACAGTCACGCTCTGTTTTCAACCCGCAGAGGAGATGCCTCCCGGCGGTGCAATCCAGATGATCGAAGAGGGCAACGTCCTGGATGGCGTCGATGCTGCATTTGCGTTGCATATGGCATCCGGTCTGCCACTTGGTGAGGTTGCTGTCGGCGGCGGACCGGTCATGGCCGGGGGCGACCTCTTCCGTGTCACCTTCCAGGGTGCCGGTGGCCACGCTGCCTCGCCTCACGAAACCACGGATCCGGTGGTCGCCGCAGCACTGGCGGTCACATCGTTGCAGACCATCGTTAGTCGCAACACCGATCCAATGGACAGCGCGGTTGTCACTGTCAGCACATTCAATTCCGGAGAAGCGTTTAACGTCATCCCGGATACCGCGGAAATCGGTGGTACATTCCGCTACTTTAAGCCGGAAGTTGGCGAGATGATCGAACGCAAAATCCGGCAAGTATGCGAGGATGTAGCCAGGGGCCTCGGCTGCGAGGCGAAGGTGGAGATCATGCGCGGGTATCCGCCCACCGTCAACGACCACGCCATGGCCGAGCTCGCTCGCGAGGCATTGGTCGATGCTCTCGGCGAAGACGCCGTGCGAGAGTCGATCCCGGTAATGGGCGGTGAGGATTTTGCTCACTTCCTGCGGCACGTCCCGGGAGCGTACTTTAACGTAGGGAGCTATATCGAGCGCGATGGTGTGAACTATGGACATCATCATCCGAAGTTCGATATAGACGAGGAATCACTGGCAATCGGCGTCCGCGCCATGACAAACGTGGCTCTGCAGTGGTTAGAGAAGTCAACTGATTCGTAGTGGCTGACTCGTAGGTGCGGACCCGTCAAGGACGGTTGTCCGCCCGGGTGGGCCAATCAATCAAGGAGAACATCATGGCAACAGCAACATCCATCAAACAGGATTTCGACGAGATTCTACCCGGAGTGGTCGCCGACCGACGTCACTTCCACGAGAACCCGGAGCTCGCATTTGAAGAAGTCAAAACGGCTGCCTACGTTGCCGAGCGACTCGAGCAGCTGGGCGTTGAGGACATCAAAACCGGCGTCGGCAAAACCGGTGTAACCGGCCTCATCCGTGGAACAAAAGGCGATGGCAAGGTCGTCATGCTCCGCGCCGACATGGATGCACTTCCGATTCACGAAGAGGTTGAGGCAGAGTACACCAGCAAGGTCGATGGCAAAATGCACGCCTGCGGTCACGATGCACATACCGCCATGCTGCTCGGCGTCGCCCGTGTGCTCATGCAGAAGCGAGACAGCTTCAAGGGCACAGTCAAAGTCCTGTTCCAGCCCGCCGAGGAAGTGCCACCCGGTGGCGCGATCGAAATGATCAAGGATGGCGCGCTCGAGGATCCGAAGGTCGATGCAGCCATCGGCCTGCACGTGGCGTCGGATATGCCAGCCGGCCAAATCGGTTGGCGCGTAGGACCAGGCTCTGGCGGCTCGGATCGCTTCCGCGCGGTCATCAAGGGACGCGGCGGCCACGCTGCCCGCCCGCAAAAAGCCATTGACCCGGTCGTGATCGCTGCCCAAACAGTGCTGGCGCTCCAGACACTGGTTTCCCGCGAAACAGATCCAATGGATTCGGCCGTATTGAGCACCACGGCAATCCGCGCGGGCGAAGCGTTCAACGTCATCCCGGATACTGCCGAACTCCGCGGAACCGTACGCACCATCGATCCCGAAACCCGTGCCCGTATGGAGCAGCGCGTACCAGAGGTAGTCAATGGTATCGCCGCATCCATGGGTGCCGAGGTGGATTTCACGTACATCAAGGGCTACCCAAGCCTGCAGAACGATCCTGAAGTCACTGAAATCGTCCGCCAGGCAGCAGTCGAAGCCGTGGGCGAGGACATGGTGGTCGAGACTCCGCTCGGCCTCGGTGGTGAAGACTTCAGCTACTTCAGCCTGGAAGTTCCCAGCAGCTTCATTCGCTGCGGAACCCGCAACGAAGATCGCGGCATCGTCTGGGCGCATCATCATCCCAAGTTTGATGTAGACGAAGAAGGCTTCGTGAACGGCATGGCCACCATGGCCGCTGCCGCCATGAAGTACCTGAACGAGAACTAGCCGAAAACAAATGACGCCGACGGGATTCCCGTCGGCGTCATTGCTTTAATCTCGGTTTCGCTTCGTCACCTTATCTGGATGACTCGCGGAACTAACCGCGAATTGTCTCCAGCACGTCTTCGGTGCTCATGCGCTCACCCAGGTAAATCGGGGTATCCACTGATGTGTACACCCGAACTTCCGCCTCGCGCAGCTTCTTCACCATATCCACCAGGTCCTTCGGACTGTCGTCCTCCAGCGCCACGATGAACTCCTGATCCTGGATCCCAAAGCTCTCAACCGTATTGGTGAGCAGGTTCGGCCACGGATCGGCAAGTCGACCGTGTTCCACCATCATGTTCCGGCGTTCGGTGTAGTCGATCAGGTACCACTCCGGTGTCTTCGCGAACGGGTAAACGCTCAGGTAGCGAGCGGGTGGGGTGCCCTTCACGAACGCTGGTCCGTGCGTGGGATCATACTGGCTCATACCTGCAGTACCAATGTATCCATCAGCACGGTAAAGCCCTCGGCCAACAGACGTCTGGTCGATCTGTACAGCCAGTTTCTGAAGCTGATCAAGCTTCTCGGCATGTACCCAAATAATCATGTCGATATCCGCGCGGAGTCCCATGGTGCTATACACACCGCGGACAGTCACATCGCTTTCGGAAAGGACGTTGGAGAACTCGCTGACAGCAGCATCCCAGTTCTGATGGGTCGTTTCTCGCCAGTCATCGCGGCGAGCGTAAAGCCAAAATGCAGTGAACTGCGACGGTGCAGCTGGGGATTGTGTCATAAAGAATCACTCCATAATGAGAAAATTCGTGATCGCCACGCGGATGCGGGCCTATTCGATGGTAGCATGAATTCCCGGACCATCAGGTCGGGTATTTCCCGACGGCTCTATACAGGATACGCGTCGCCAAGCACCTGCTTCTGCACCTCGGTCAGTTCCGCGACACCCTTCTGTCCCAGCGCGATCATCTCTTGCAGCGTTTCCGGGCTGAATGGATTCTGCTCGGCAGTCGATTGCAACTCCACGAACAAACCACCACTCGTCATCACGATGTTGGCATCAACGTCTGCCTTCGAATCCTCGCGATAATCGAGATCCAGCACCGAAGCGCCATTGGCCACGCCCACGCTCACCGCCGCAACGCTCGCCAGCAGCGGATTCTTCCTGATCTTCTTCTGCCGTACAAGGCCATC
>CAZYDY010000202.1:0-4464 GCA_964646245.1 uncultured Sphaerobacteraceae bacterium | reverse complement strand
CGGGCGATTCGTTTGCGTTCGTCCTCTTGCGCAGCGATAACGCGGTTCACAAGATCCTTGATTCGGGCACCATCACTTTGTACGCGGTCCAGCGCTCCGTTGAATGAAACGACGATCTGCTCGAGATCCTGGTCCCGCATTGGATCGACACCGGTACGGGCCGAAAGATCGCCTGCCTTCACGCGCTCGGCTGTAGCGACGATTTCATCGAGTGGTTTGAGTGCCCGTTCCACCACCATGCGGTTCACGATAATGCTGAGGATTCCGCCGCCTACTGCAAACCCTATCGCGAGATAGACCATCTCATCGCCTTCGTCGCGGGAGGCGACGAGGAATGTGATCCAGGTTCCAAATACTGCACCGACCAACACAATCGCGGCGTTGGCGACCAACACCTTGAGACGCAACGGCATTCGTTGCAACTTATCCCGCATGAAACCTCCCACCCTGTATGACAAACCGGAATGCTGGGTGTATTTTGGTACACTTCGTGCCATCTTTGTATCTGATGTATGTGAAGGAGGATAAGACATGGCATCTAATAGTTCATTCGATATTGTTTCCCAGTTCGATCGACAGGAGCTGAAGAACGCGATCGACCAGGCAGAGCGTGAGATCCGCCAGCGATACGACCTGAAGGACACCAAGACCGAAATCACGCTGGACGACGACACGATTACCATCAACACGGAAAGCGAGTATTCACTTCAGGCCACTCGTGATGTGATGGAGTCCAAAATGGTGAGCCGCAAGCTCAGCCTCAAGATCCTGGACTACCAGCAAGAGGAAGACGCCTCCGGAGCACGCAAGCGTCAGGTAGTGAAACTGAAAGAGGGAATCGCGGACGATATCGCCAAGAAGATTTCCAAAGAGATTCGCGACAACTTCAAGAAGGTCACCGCGCAGATCCAGGGCGATTCTGTTCGAGTGCAGGCCAAGAGTCGAGACGACCTGCAGGCTGTGATTGCGCACGTGAAGTCGAAGGACTTCCCGGTTGCCCTGCAGTTCACCAACTACCGCTAGAAACTAATCGTCTCCAGCGGATTCTCCTGGTTCAGTGCCCCGCTCTTCTTGCGGGGCACTTTCGTCTCCAATGCGAATTTCAGGCAACGCTTGCGCGACCTTCTCGAGCAGTGGGCTTTCCAACGGAGATCCCGTCGGGAAGATTCGGATGGCGTCCGGAGCCACCTCTGGCCAGACGCGTTGGAACATTACCCATTGTTCCAGGCACGAGGCGATGCCGTGCTCCAACACCGGCACAAGCTTCTTCATACCTTGAGCGACGTCAGCTTTCACATCTCGCGTTTTCTCGACACGGATCGGATTCTCGACCCGGACTTCGTGACCCGATGAGCTTCTGCGGGTGAAGATAGGCACGATCGGCGCACCTGTATCTCTGGAAATACGAACGGCGCCTGGTGGAAGCGTGGTCTTCTGCCCAAAGAACTCCACGTCGTGTCCGTTCTCAAAGAAGTCTCGGTCGGCTACGAGCACCACCGCTTCGTTTCTTCGTAACGCCTTGATGACGGTGCGAATGCCGGATGGCGTTGGCTCGACGAGAGTTGCTCCACGTCGACCGCGAAGCCACGTGACCCCGTCGAAAACGAACCTGGAGGTCGTCCGTCCGGTGACGATCGTGAGCGGGTAGCCATGAGCCATGACGGCCTGGCCGATGAAATCGAAGCACCCTACGTGAGCGGACACGAGGATGACACCCTTCCCCTCCTCACGGACCTTATCGATAATGTCCCAGCTACCGGAAACAATCTGGGTGCGGTTTCCGAACCAGTTGCGAGATCGCCAGGCCAGTGTCAACAGGTCAGCAAAGTTGAGGGCATTGGTCAGGAAGATCGCTCGGGTGAGCTCGCGAACCTCCACGTCGTTGGACTCTCGTCCGGTTACCACGCGGACGTTCGCTTCAACGTTCTGGCGATATCCATGCGACAAGCGATAGGCCAGGGATCCGCCTCGTTCCGCGAAGGCATAGCGCATCGGCCCGGGGATCAACAGTACGATCCACGAGAGCACTCTCGCGATGAAGATTGAGAGTGAGGTGCGAAACTCATCCCGTTCTTCCCGCTGAAAGCTGGGTTTGGATTTTGGAGCACCATTCTTCTTGGCCACTCAAAACCTCACACTAAACGCATTTCCACCCGGCACAGCCTGGCGGATGGAGATCAGAAACTTTAATTGACCAGGTAGACCGGGCATCAAGCGGACTCGTTCTTGCGGCGAGCGTCGAGATCCCTGACATACGCGATGCCATCTACGATCACGGGGATACCGCGGATTACCGTCAATGCGACGGCCATCCATACGACCGCCCAGCCAAGATACCGGAACCAGTCCTGACCATACAGGCTGCCAATGAACGTTCCGGCAGTATCGTGCTGCTGCCAGCCGACAAGACCGCACAGGAACACAAACGCGAACGCCTTGGCATACCCGAAGAACGCACGCATAAACCGGCCAGCGGTGAGCCATTGGGTAATGGGTGACCGCATCATATTGTTGTCACCGAAGGCAGTCATACCCTCCTGCATGGAGAGTGATCGAAGACCGTCGACAATGAATCCCCGGCTGATCACCAGCAACGGGACCCAGATCGGGATGAGGCCGAGATCGGCGAATATGATCCAGAGGACGTTCTCAACAATGCGGTCGCCAGCGATATCAAAAACGGCTCCAAATACGGACGTTTCGTTTCGCTTGCGGGCAACCCACCCATCCAGCCCATCAGCGGCAATCACAATCATCAGCAAGAGCATACAGATGGCGATCACCTGAATGTTGCCGAAATAGATGAGTGCAACCACCACGAACAGCAGGAACAATCGACCGATGGTGATCGCGTTAGCCACGGTGTCTCACCTGGTCTTCACTCCCTTTCCTGAATGCAGAGTTGACGGCATTTTAGCTCCCCAATACTGCACAGGAGTGTAGCACTATTGCCCTCTTCTACTCCGGTATTTGCATCGCTGGATTGTCTGTACAGATGCCAATTACGCCCCAATCAAACATCTGTTTCGCCCGGTCTGGGTCGTTGACCGTCCACGGCCACCATGGAATCGACTGATCCTTGAGAAATGCCGCGACTTCTTCATTGACGGCCTTTTGCCAGATAGCCAGGGCCCCGGCGTTGAGCTCGTTATATGTCTCAATTGCGTCATCCGTAGCGCCCATTGTGAGAACCCAGAGATCGGCCTCGGCATCCTGCTCACGCACGAACCGAAGAACGTCCCAGTCAAATGAACTCACCAGCCACCGGAGGCCTTCGACCTTCTGCACATCTTCCAGTACGGCAGCACCGGCTGCGTTGGCCTTGACCTCGATATCGACGTGAAGCGAATCTCCCACCATCTCAAGAACTTCAAGCAAGGTCGGGACATATTCACCGTCGCCGGCGTCAACCTTTCGCAACTCCGCAGCGGTGTGGTCAGAAATTGGTCCCTTTGCATTCGTCGTTCGGTCGAGGGTTTCGTCGTGGCACACCACCGCGACGCCGTCCTTACTCAGGTGGACATCGAGTTCAATTCCGTGGACACCCAGGTCTATAGCCCGCTGGAACCCAGCCAATGTGTTCTCTGGGAACTCGGCCGGAGCGCCCCTGTGCCCGTATATACGACGGTCCATATGTTGATCCCTTTCTATAGTCGACAACTTGACACGAATCGTATCAAGTTGTATTATTCCACTGTGCACGGAAACCGGAGGTGAACCCATGGCACAACGATTTTCAGAACCACTGTTTGTCATCAGTGTCGCGGCGCGTCTGGTAGAAATGCATCCGCAGACACTCAGAAAGTATGAACGCGAAGGCCTTATTGCGCCCTCGCGCACAACTGGCAATCTCCGTCTCTACTCCGATCAGGATATCGAACGATTGCGCCAGGTGAAATACCTGGTGGAAGAACGCAGCATGAATCTGGCTGGCGTGCAAATGGCGCTGGACCTCACTCGAGAGCTGCTCTCCCTACGAGATCGTCTTGATACAGACGATCCGGAGACACGCGTAATGCACAAGGAGCTCAGCAAAATGCTCCGGATGCTTGGTCACATCGATCAGGACGCTATTCGCAACAAGGGACGCTAACAGACTGCCATCTCACATTACTCAAACACTCGAAACAGGAGATGGAACTACATGGCACAAAATCAGAATTTCACTGATAAAGCCCGAGAGGCCATTGTCTCCGGGCAACGTATTACCGAAGAGAAGAAGCTGGCTCAGTTCGAGCCCGAGACACTACTTTCAGCACTGATCGACCAGACAGATGGTATCGTGCCGCAAATTCTGCAACGACTACAGGTCGACCCCGCTCAGGCCAGCCGCGAGGTTATGGCCCTGGTAGACCGTGCACCCAAACTTCAGATTAGCTCCGACGCAATTGTCAGCCAGGGGCTGCGCAAGGCGCTCACTGACGCAGAAACTGAAGCCGCCGGTTTCGGCGATGAGTACATCAG
>CAZYDY010000201.1:0-4476 GCA_964646245.1 uncultured Sphaerobacteraceae bacterium | reverse complement strand
GCGCGGGATGCAGACATCAATAGCGCCTCTGTTCGAGGCGCCAGGTGTAAATCGTCTGACTGAAGAAGAATATCGCGTATCGCGTCACCGGCCGTAGTGCCACCGGGCTCCCTGGTTGTGCGAACTCGCCACCCTCGTTGGCGTAGCCAATCCGCGAGAAGCCCGGTTTGAATCGATTTTCCGGCCCCTTCCGGGCCTTCCAGCACAATGAACGGCGCGCGATGACTCACTACTGCACTCCAGGTCGATAGATCTCTACGTGCCGGAACGGGTCTCGTCCCCGACTACGCGAACCGAGATTATATCGCTCTGCCATTTCGTGCTGCATGCGGCGGATGGTCGGCGTCTGTGGCCGGAGTGCCGTGGCAGGGGCACCCTTCATCACTGAGGCGATCACTTCTTCAGCCTCGGACATGGCGATGGTGACATCCTGCATGCGCCGCTCTCGCGGGCTGAGCCGAGGCGCCTCCGCATCACTCTCCTCCTCGTCCACATCGGAATCCACCGTCGACGGGAAGATCGTGCGAAGCACATTCTCCATCTGTGTAGCGGTATTGCTGCGCAACACGTACACCGGCACTCCCCGGATCTCGGCGTCGCGTACCGGCTGCGCCTTCCGACGGTATGCGTTCTTCAAGGTGAGAACGATATCGGCATCACGCTCATCCCGCACGATGATCGCAGGAACATTCATTCGTCCAATGGACGCATCCAACCGGTTGCGGCTTACCGCGAACGGAAAGATCCGCAGCGGCTTCTCCGATGTTCCACGCCCCTTCGCCAACGCCATGATCGGCTGGGCCGCTCGCTGCTCCGCATTGGTGAGTTCTCGCTGCTCAGTCGGTTCGGATACAGGCTCGGGCACATGACCATTGACACGATCATCGCGCCGCGCAGGAGTTGCATCTGTGAACAATCGCTCATCAAAGAGATCATTACTTCGCCGCTCCGCAATCGGTTGGCGACCAGGAGACTGCTTTGCAGTCGGATCCCGTCGCTCATCTTCCGAAGCGGTTGAAGTCACGCTGCCATCTGCATTGCGCTTCCGACGTTCCGATCGCGGAGGAGCGCCGCGCAGTAGTGCGTCCACCGTCGAAGCGACGTCCTTGTGGACAATCACTTCGTCACGTTCCACGATCTCCACCATCACACCGAACGTCGGCGGAGCCTTACGCTCCAGAATCGACTTCTGGGTACCACGTCGGCGGGCTTCTTCGTCGGAGAGCGTGACCGACTGAATACCACCTATCAGGTCGGTCAGCGTCGGGTTGATCATCAGGTTCTCAAGCGTATTACCGTGAGCCGTTCCGATGAGCTGCACACCACGCTCGGCGATGGTTCTCGCCGCCATTGCCTCCAGTTCGGTACCGATTTCATCGATCACCACAACCTGCGGCATGTGGTTTTCCACAGCCTCGATCATCACGCGATCCTGGGCATTCGGTGTGGGCACCTGCATACGCCGCGCCCGTCCGATGGCGGGATGCGGAATATCGCCGTCGCCAGCGATTTCGTTACTGGTGTCCACCACCACCACACGCTTGCGAAGCTCGTCCGCCAGCACGCGGGCCGTCTCGCGAAGCAGCGTCGTTTTGCCAACACCGGGACGTCCGAGGATCAGTACACTCTCGCCACTTTCAATCAGGTCACTGATGATGGCGATGGTGCCAAAGACGGCACGACCGATGCGGCATGTAAGCCCAACGATTTCGCCTGCGCGATTACGAATGGCAGAAATACGGTGCAGCGTTCTCTCAATACCCGCGCGATTATCGTCACCAAAGGTGCCGATGCGCTCGGCCACCATCGCCAGATCCTGACGTGTAACGTCGATATCTCCGAGCTCGATTTCCTCGTGCTGGAACCGGGCCTCGGGCGGACGGCCGAGATCCATCACGATCTCGACAAGCTGTCCGTGTTCGGGGTGATTTCGTTGTAGTTGCAGAACACGCCGTCCGATCGCCTCTGGAAGTATCTCCAGCAGTTCACGAACGTCATCTATGATGGCGTGTTCGTTATCAGTTTGTTCGTCGTACAAATTCACATTCATCTCTTTTTGTTTATCGCCGTACACTGGTTCACTGTCGGCGGACTGAGGGTCAATTACTCGTAGATCGTGCGCGTTATTCATGCACATCCCTCACATAAAACGATGGTACCCTTCGCGGATCAGATTCAGCTGCACGCAGCAGCTCAAACCCCTCCGCTACCCGCGCCGGGCTCGACGCGGTGGTGTACCGAACCATCATGAGCTGCTCGGTTTTCAGCTCAAAGCCGGCGCCAGTCAGCGCCGTCGCCAGTTCCTGTTGATACCCTCGCACCGACACGAAGGTTGGTCTTGGCGACTCATCTCGCAACGCCGCGAACACGGCATTTAGCAATTCGGGAAGAGCATCCTTGGCCTCCGGTTCAAACATCACGTCCAGACAGTGGAACTTGCGAGAGGTCCGTACCCTCACATAAGCGTTCGGACCGTTCCTGGACGACATCAACCAACCACGTCGACTCCGACCTTCCAGGTCGAGATCCCATTTATGGCTGGTCAGTGCCTCGGCGTTCTGTACATCTCGTGGAGTGGTTTGCAGGTACAGTTGATGGATTCCCCAAACATCTGATTTCTCCTGTGTACGTACCGAGCGACTCGCTTCACCTGCCGGAACGACCGGAAGGGCATAAATGTATTCGTGTGAGAAGGCCGAGAAGCCCGCGGCTCGCAGGGCACCAGTCATGGCGCTGTCAGTTTCAGACCGCGCCATGATGCGTCTGGCACCACGCGCACCTGCTTCGCCGATCGCATATTCAAGCATTGCCACTGGCACCGGGTTCTCACGGCTGGCGGCTCTGTTCAAAGCGATGTATTGAAGCATCCATCGCTCATCCAGTTCGCTTTGCTGGCACTGGAGTGCCCCAACCTGGGTTTTCGTTTCTGAATGAATTGCTACAAAGAGCGGCTTGCTGGAGTTATCGCCCGCGAACAGGCGGCGTGTCGCCAACTGCATTGTTCGCGGCTGATCACTATCGCTTTGCGGGTGATACAGCTCGTATCGGAAGGGAAGTCGCCCAATACCCTGGCTATCCAGAAGACGGTATGACCGAATCTCAAGCCCCGAAACCTCTGTGGCGGCGTTATTCCACTGGTCATCGGCTGGTTCAAAAGCGCGGAGACCAGGCAACTCGTCCGCAAACATGGATACGCGCTCGGCGTAAGGTCTGTGTTTCGTAGCCATTGTCCTGATTCTATCGGCCCGGGCCACAGGACTCAAGTGTGTTTACAACTCCCTAATAAACTCGTCGCCCGGCCAGTGCCCTGCCCAGTGTCATTTCGTCGGCATACTCCAGGTCGCTTCCCACAGGAAGTCCGGAGGCTGGCCGCGAAACGTTGACACCAAGCGGAGTCAATAAACGATGCAAATACACCGCTGTGGCATCGCCATTCAGATCGAGGTTGGTGAAAACAATAACTTCATCTGGCGATTCCTCCTTCACCCGCTCCACCAATTCATTGATGCGGAGCTTGTCGGGTGTCACACCATCGACTGGTGAAATGGCCCCATGCAGAACATGGTATTTGCCTCGAAATTCATTGGTGCGCTCAATCGCGAGGACATCCAAAGGATCCTGCACAACGCAGATTGCATTCTCGCGTCGTGGATCTGAGCAAATCTCGCATGGCACCTGTTCGGTAACATTGAAGCACTTCGGACACATGCGAATACGATCTTTTACTTCGATAATCGCTTCGGCCAGCGCCACGGCCTCTTCACGGCCAGTCTTCAATAAATGATAGGCAAGCCTGCTTGCGGTCTTTGGTCCAACGCCCGGAAGCTTCGAGAGCTCCTGCGTCAACGTCGCCACAGGTTGCGCTACACCTGATCCATATCTTGAACTCATGCGTACATCACCTCTGGCAAACCACAAATCCGAACATCTATTCTATTTTACCATCTCTGTCCATCGGACTCGCCCTCCTGCAGGACTAAAAGCAAGACGCCCGCCACGGGATACCATATCCACGGGCGGGCGCAAAAATGTCACAAATGTACGAAGGCTAGTCCAGGTCCGGCTGCTCGAAGCTGACCAGAACTGGTCGACCCTTGGCGCCATCGGCAGGGCCAATAATGCCGTCTTCTTCCATCTGCTCGATAATGCGAGCCGCCCGGTTGTAGCCAATTCGTAGCCGACGCTGCAGCATGCTTGCCGACGCAGTCCCCTGCGCTCGCACAACATCCAGCGCCTGTTGCATAAGTGGCTCGTCCTCACTGTCGTCTTCGTAGCTTCCGCCACCACCACCGCCATCGGCGCCCTTGCCAGAGCTGGGGAGGTTGAGCCATTCCGGGTCGTAGCCAGGATCTGGCGTCACTGTCTTCCAGTGACCCACAATCGAACTCACTTCGTCGTCAATGAACGCTCCCTGAACGCGGCTCGGCTTGGATTCATCCGGCGGCAGGTAGAGCATGTCACCCCGACCGAGGAGTC
>CAZYDY010000200.1:0-4486 GCA_964646245.1 uncultured Sphaerobacteraceae bacterium | reverse complement strand
CCAGAGTTGACGACGAGAATGGTGCTCATGCGTCTTCCCCCTGCGCCTGGATTACGGTCATCGCCACGGTGTTGACGATGTCGTTCACTAGTGCACCCCGGCTAAGATCGTTGATCGGCTTGCGCAGGCCCTGGAGCATCGGTCCGATTGCGACTGCGCCTGCCGAGCGTTGCACGGCTTTGTACGTGTTATTGCCGGTATTGAGGTCCGGAAAGATAAACACCGTCGCCTGGCCGGCCACTGCAGAATCGGGCAACTTGCTCTTGGCTACGCTGGCGTCAGCAGCAGCATCGTACTGAATCGGTCCCTCCACCGGGAGTTCCGGTGCGCGCTGCCTCACCAGCTTCGTGGCAGTGCGAACACGATCGACATCATCTCCCGATCCCGATTCACCGGTGCTGTAACTCAACATCGCTACGCGCGGAGCAATGCCGAACTGTTGCGCCGATTTCGCTGAACTGATCGCGATATCTGCCAATTGCTCCGAGGTTGGGTTAGGGATGACTGCACAGTCTCCATACACGAGCACACGGTCTGCCAGCGCCATAAAGAAGACGCTACTGACAACGGAAACATCAGGAGTTGTCTTGATCACCTCAAAGCTCGGTTTGATCGTGTGGGCTGTCGTGTGCGCTGCGCCGCTGACCATGCCATCCGCCATGCCGAGCTGCACCATCATGGTGCCGAAGTAGGAGACGTCCTGAACGATCTCGCGAGCTTTCTCGACCGTCATACCCTTGTGCTCGCGAAGCTTCGTATATTCCTGGGCGAATCGCTCCACCAGATCTGGATCGTGCGGGCTGAGGATGTTCGCATTCGAGAGATCGGTTTTGAGTGTCGCAGCCCGATTCCGTATCTGCTGCTCATCGCCAAGAATGGTGATATCGGCAGCACCTCGACGGAGGATCTCCGCCGCAGCCAGCAGGATGCGGTCATCATCGCCTTCCGGCAAGACAATGTGTTTGGGATTATTGGCAGCACGCTCCATCAGCATATGCTCGAACATGAGCGGCGTAACAATGCTCGATTTGGCGGAGTCGAACATCTGCAGCACCGACTCTTTATCAACACATTCTGCGAATGTCCGGCGCCCGAGTTCGATCTTTTTCTGCGGCGCGCTGGCAAAGCCTGCCCGTGCGCGCGTGATGGCCAGCACCGTCATGAACGTGCCCTGCTGTGTTTGCACAATGGGAATGTCGTAGTTCACGCCCTCAATGAGATTCCTGATAACGGGAGAGAGTTCAAACCCACCATTCAGGATAATGCCTGAGAGGTTGGGGAAGTTCTTGCTTGCCTGCGCTACCAGCACACCAAGCAACACCTCGGAACGATCACCCGGCACCACAATGACGCCACCCTCAATAAGGCGTTCCAGCACATGCTCCATGTTCATGCCGGAAACGAGGTACCCGAGTACATAGTTCTCCAGGCTTTCCTCACTGCCATACACGAGCTCTCCATCGAGATGCGACATCAGGTCGCCGATCGTTGGAGAAACCAGCCGGGAATCCTCCGGGAGAATCCACACTGGTGTTTCGGCATCGATCAAATCATTGTGTCGTAAAACGTCGGCAAACTCGGGACGAACGGATTCGGCGCGGTTGACCACCACACCGGCGAGGCCGGCATGCTCATCACGAAGTTCAGCGATAGCGACTTCCGCAATATGGCGGATGTCTTCCGGAGTGCGTGGGTCGCCGGAAAGAAACTGGCTGTTTGCGAGCGTGGATTCGTCGGTATTTCGTCCGCCAAGTACAAGCAATACAGGAGTGCCCAGGTTCGCAGCGATGCGGGCGTTGTAGGCAAGCTCGGTGGGCGTGGTGACATCGGTGTAATCTGATCCGAGTATCACCATGGCATCATGGCGAGCCTCCAGCAACTTGTATCGCTGAATGATGGTAACGAGCGATCCGTCCGGGTTCTGGTGAACGTCCTCGTAGCTGACGCCCATGCACTCTGCGGTGCTGTCACTGATGCCCACCTCCTGGATCAGCCGATCCAGCAGTGCATCTGGCTCCGTGCGGGATTTCGTAACGGGCCTGAACACACCGACATCAACGCCCTCATCGGAAAGCGTGGTCAGCAGGCCAAGCGCGATCATCGATTTACCGGTGTGCCCCTCGGCGGAAGAGATATATATTCCGTTTGCCATTCAAGCTCCTTGCGAATATTGCCAGCGCGTGGAGGTTCTCCAGGTGCAATTCTAGCGAGAACTGTACCGCTGCCCGAGAGGAAAGTTCTGCGACCCATGTGGCTGAACGCTACAATCAGAACTATAGAGTGTATTGCCTGAAGGATGGTTTGAATGACGGAGTCCGCCAGTTCAAAGTACGAGCGGTTGAAACACCTGCGAACGGAAATCGAAGAGCAGCACGAATCAGCACGCACCAAACAGGAGAGCCGCGGCAAGCGCAGTGCCATGCAACGCGTTCTCGCGCTACTCGACGAAGGCTCCTTCGTGGAACTCGATGCGATGGTGAAGCACCGGGCGACCGATTTCGGTATGTCAGCCAAGCACCCTCCTGGTGATGGCGTGGTAACCGGATTCGGCACTATCGACGGTCGGCGAGTGGCCGTTTTCTCGCAGGATTTCACCGTGTTTGGTGGGTCTCTTGGTGAGGCCTATGCGGAGAAGATGGTAAAGCTGATGGACGGAGCCGAGAAGTTCGGCTGCCCCATTATCGGTATCAACGATTCCGCAGGTGCACGCATTCAGGAAGGTGTCGAGGGCCTCGCCGGCTACGGCGAGGTGTTCTTTCGAAATGTCCGCGTAAGTGGAGTGGTGCCGCAGATTTCCATCATCGTTGGTCCGTGCGCCGGTGGAGCTGTGTATTCACCCGCCATGACGGATTTCGTTTTCATGGTGGATGATATCAGCCAGATGTTCATTACTGGTCCGGATGTAATCAAGACGGTGACCGGTGAAACCGTCACGCTGGAGGAACTGGGAGGGGCGGAAACACACTCGACTATGAGTGGTGTCTCGCATTTCCGGGCGACGGATGAGGACGATCTCAACGACCAGGTGCGACACCTGCTCTCATTCCTGCCATCCAACAATCTGGAGGATGCGCCGGAGATCGATCCGGATGACGAAAGCGACCGCTCCAGTGATGAGCTCATCGCCATCGTGCCGGAGAATACGAGTCGTCCATATGACGTGCATAGTGTCATCGCCGAGATCATGGACGATGGCGAGTTTATGGAAGTCCAGTCGGAATACGCCATGAACATCGTGATCGGCTTCGGTCGGCTGGATGGCAAACCAGTTGGAGTGGTCGCAAACCAGCCAGCCGTTCTGGCCGGCACGCTCGATATCAACGCCAGTGTAAAAGCGGCCCGGTTCGTGCGCTTTTGCGATGCGTTCAATATCCCGCTTGTCGTACTGGAGGATGTCCCCGGATTCCTGCCTGGTACAGACCAGGAGTACAACGGAATCATCCGTCACGGATCGAAGTTGCTCTACGCCTTTGCCGAGGCCACAGTGCCGAAGGTAACAGTCATCATGCGCAAGGCGTATGGTGGCGCTTATGTGGTGATGAACAGCAAGCACGTGGGCGCAGACTTTGTAGCTGCCTGGCCAATGGCCGAGATCGCCGTGATGGGGCCAGATGCAGCGGTGAACCTCGTATTCCGGCGTGAACTGCAGGGGCTCGAGGATCCTGCTCCGCGTCGCGCAGAGTTGATCAGGGAATACGAGGACCTCTTTGCAAGTCCGTACCAGGCAGCGAGCCGGGGCTATATCGATGCCGTTATCGAACCGGAAGAGACGCGGCAATGGCTGGTGCGCATGCTCGATATCGCCCGAAGCAAACGCGTGAGCGTACCGAAACGCAAGCACGGGAACATTCCGCTATGAGTGAGAAACCTCAACTTCGCATATCTGTGACTCCAGAGCCGGGCGAGCGCGAGAAGGCTGCGATCGCTGCTGCGGTTGTTGCCATTGCCTCGAACGTCCCTGAGGATGAAGTAACCAGGCCGGTGAGCAAGTGGCGCGAAGCCGGCAAGCGCGAGGCACTTCGCGACCACACGTGGGAGACACACTCATGACACTTGGATTCGGAAAATCCGACGATCGTTTCGCCCGAAGGCGAGCCTATCCGACATACGCAGATCACGCCATGGTGGCAGCAGCGCACCCAATTGCTGTCGATGCAGGCATGAAGATATTGCACCAGGGCGGTAATGCGTTCGATATCGCTATCGCTACGGCACTTGCCACAGCTGTGGTGATGCCAGAGATGTGCGGGCTTGGAGGCGATCTGTTCGCTGTCTACTCCGCGAATGGTGGTTCCCCGAAGGCGATTCAGGCCAGCGGACGCTCTCCGCGCGGTGCCAGCTACGACCTCATGAAGCAGATCGGCGGCACGCACATGCCATATAACGGCCCGCATTCAATCGCGGTACCGGGAATGGTCGATGCCTATTTCCATCTGTTGGAGCAGCACGGCACAATGTCCTTCGCACAGGTGGCTGAGCCTGCGAT
>CAZYDY010000199.1:0-4514 GCA_964646245.1 uncultured Sphaerobacteraceae bacterium | reverse complement strand
CGATCAAGCCGCGCAGCGACGCGGAGCCGGGTGATATCGATACCCTCAGGTGTTATCTCATGCTTGGGGAGGGTAGGCTCGTGCTGGGCGCAAATAACCTGCACGTCGTGACCGCGCGCGATCATCTCCCGCGCGATACGGGCGGCGTAAATGGTGAGTCCGCTGGTGTACGGCTCGTAATAGTAAAGAACTTGCAGAATGCGCACGGTCGGTTCACGCTTCGGTAGCTTCATTCATCGCGTAAACGACGCGATGTTCGTTCAGTCTAGATTAGCCGATAGAGGCCTTGACCGTGGATGTTTACGGTGCATTTGTCTACCCAATTCCCAACACCGCCGTCACGGTAAGCGCAGAAGCCACCAGCAGTACCGTGAGAATGAGCACGACATTGACTACCGTGCCGCCGAACTGGCGAACGGTGCGGACATCCACACCCAGGCCGAGACCGGCCATGGCGACGGCCGTGAGGATTCGGCTCAGCTCAGTTGCCGGGTCGATGAGTCCTGACGGGATCAAACCGGCGGTCCGGATGCCGGCGAACAGGAAGAAGCCGATGACGAACCAGGGCAAGAATTTGCTGACTTGAAGTCTGGTGCCGTGCTCGTCGCCCTTTTCGCGATACATCCAGGCGAAAAGGCCGACCACTGGTCCGAGCATCATCACACGTGTGAGCTTTACCAGACTGCCGATCTGGCCGGATGTTGCGCTGACGGAGAATGTTGCGGCGAGTACCTGAGGCACGGCATAGACGCTGAGTCCGGCGACGACGCCATAACGTTCGTGGCTGAGATTAAGCAGTGGCACCAGCAACGGAAGCACAAGTACCACCCCTACTCCCAATACGGCGGTGAGGGCAATGGCGGCTGCGATTTCTTCCTTCCTTGCCCGAATCACTGGCGCGACGGCGGCGATTGCACTGTTACCGCAAATGGCGTTACCCACTGCAACCAGCGTTGCAAGGCGGGCGTTCAGCCCGAGCGCCTTGCCAATCGCGACACCCAACAGCAGCGTCATACTGACCAGGAGCAAAACGGAAGCAAGGATTTTCCAGCCGGCGTCGACAAGTGCCCCGAGGTTGAGCGTGATGCCGAGCACGACAATCGCGAACTCGAGCAATTGCTTGCCAGCGAAAGAGATTCCTTTTTCGACTCGCGGTGAAGGATTCCAGAGCATGCGAATCACAAGGCCGAGAATCAGGCTCAATACCAGCGGTTCGAGGATGGCGTGGTCGAAGAATTGCTCCTGCAACCAGGCGAGCAGGAAGGCGATGCCCGTGATGGCAGTAGCGACAAGAACCCCGGGTAGCACCATTCTTGCGATGGATGAATTGTCTGCGACATTGAATTGTCGAATAAGGGACATATGGCAGTATCCGGACAAAACGAACCAATCAGGCGCAGGGCGCCACGGCATAGTAGCACCGAGCTTGGAGAACAGGAAAATGAAACGAATTGTGGTGACGGGATCAAGCGGACTTATTGGGCAGATGGTGCTGGATGCGTGGCGGGAATCCGGCAAGTATGACGCAGTGGGCCTCGCACGCAGCGAAAGCGACTACACCGACATCCAGGCGGACACCAGCGACCTGGATGCACTGGTAAAGGCATTCGAGGGCGCTGATGTCGTCGTGCATCTCGCGGGATCCGCAGCGGTGGATAGCAGCTGGGAGGACGTATTAGAGAGCAACATCATCGGTTTGCGAAATGTCTTCGAGGCGGCGCGAATTGCTGGAGTACCGCGTGTGGTATTCAGCAGTAGCAACCATGCGGTCGGAACGTTCGAGATGGCCAACCAACCCGAGATCCATGAGATTGATGATCCACGCCAGATCGACCATACCGTCGAGCTGATGCCGGACAGCTATTACGGCGTTTCCAAGGCATATGGTGAAGCGATGGCGCGGTACTACGTAGATCACCACGGGATGCAGGCGGTATGCCTGCGCATTGGTGCCTGCACCGGTACCGACAAGCCCTTTAGCCCGGAGAATCTCTGGAAACCCGAGCGCGACGACGAGCCGGGAATCCGCGAACAGCGCACGCGAATCCGGGCAACATGGTTGAGCAATCGCGATTGTGTGCATCTCATCGAACGCAGCATCGAGGCCGATGTGGACTGGGCGCTGGTGTACGGTATAAGCGACAACCCTCGCAAGCTCTGGGATATCGAACACGCGCGGAAGGTGCTCGGGTATGAGCCGCAAGACTCCGCGCCTCGTGAGATTTTCCCGGGTGTTGAATAAGAGGAGGAGCAATGCGTTCCAATCAGGACCTGACCCCAACCCAAAAGTACTATCAGTGGATTGCATACTGGAATGGCGAAGACATTGATATTGAAGAGCTGTTCCACAGGGATGTGATTGTGCGGCAGGCTCCCCATGAAAAACATGGGATTGAAACCGTGAAGGAAATGGTGGAGCAAGGACGGGCCCCTTTTGATCCGATCTTTTTCACCGTGGACCTGGAGCCAATTCACGATTCCCACATGCTCGCTGCCCGTTGGAAATGCCACGGTACCTACATCGGAGGATTGCCCGGCACCACGGCGAAGGCTGGTAAGGAGATCGTCTTTGGTGGTGCGGATTTCTGGCGATTCAGCGACGGCCTGGTGAGCGACTATTGGGTGAGTTCCGATGGTTTGTGGTTAATGGAGCAGCTGAACTCATAACTCGGCTTGTCATTCCGAGAGCGACATTGACGAGTGACGACCTCCGGCAGAGTATTCTTCCGGGATATATCGCGATCAATCAGGAGAACCCAATGCAAGTCCCAGACGCTCCGCACGGAAAAGTCCTCTACCTGCTTCTGCCCGCTATCGATGTCCAGGCATCGGCGACGTTTTATCAAGAAGTGTTCGGATGGTTCATCCGTGAGACTGAGAACGGCGTGGCATTCGACGACTCGGTGAACCAGGTCCACGGGCGATTCACGACCCAACTGCAGGCAGCGGATAATCCCGGATTTATCCTGTACATCATGGTGCAGGATGCGGAATCCACCGAACCGCGGATTGTGGAATACGGTGGCACTGTGACTGATCCGGCTGATCGGGACCTGGACGACATCGTTGGCACCTTCCGCGATCCTGCCGGGAACCTCTTCGGCTTCTATGAAATGAGGGATGAAGAGGAGGAGTAAATCCTCCTGAACGAGCGTCCACGCCTGATAAAGAGTGGTAATGTGGAAGGTGATCGGCAAAGCCTGATCACCTTCCACATTCGCTGGTAGCAGAGGTATCTCCGTGCGCAACTTCCCATTTGAATCACCAGGCCAGTTCTACAAGGGCAACATCCACACCCACTCCACCAACTCCGATGGCCAGTTGCCGCCCGAGGAAGTCTGCGCGTTTTACAAATCGCAGGGATATGACTTTATCTCCCTCACCGATCACTACATGCAGCGCTTTAATTGGCCCGTGACGGATACCACCGGGTTCCGGGACAGCAAATTCACCACGCTTCTCGGTGCGGAATTACATGGCTGGGGCATGGAAAACGGTGAGCTCTGGCATATTGTTGCGAACGGTCTGCCTGCCGATTTCGCACCTCCACACTCAAATGAAGATGGCCAGGAAATCGCTGCGCGGGCAACGAATGCCGGTGCGTTTGTCACCATCGGGCATCCGGGCTGGAACGGTGTTACCACCAACGATGCCTTGAGCCTGCAAGACTTCGACGCGATTGAGATCTACAACCACGGTCATATGAATGATTGTGACCGCGGTAACGGCTGGCTCTTTGCCGATATCATGGCGAACCGCGGCTACCGCTTCAGCACCACCGCTGCCGACGATGCCCACTTCCATAACCATCGGCCGGATACGCTCGGTGGCTGGGTGCACGTCAAGTCGGAATCCCTGGAGCCGGAGGCCCTGCTGAAGGCGCTTAAACAGGGCGATTACTACTCCAGCACGGGGCCGAAGATCCATCACATCGCCTTTACCCAGGACGAGATCGTTATCGAGTGCGACCCCGCCATTGCGGTCTATGCCGGAGGGCGTGGTAGCACACGTCAGTTCAAGCGTGGAGACGGACTCACGACCGTGAGGTTGCCGATTAGTCCGTTCCTCAGCGCATATGTGCGTATCACCGTGCAGGACGCCGACAACAATCGTGCCTGGACCAGCCCAATCTGGCTGGATGAGATCAACCTGTAGCAATCTCTTTTTCAAAACCCGCAAGAATCAGTACACTTGGCGATATCACCATAACGTACTGATACTTGCGGAGATTTCACCGTGCCCGACAGTAAAGTTGAGTTTGATTACACCAATCCCATGACCGAGGTGAAAGACGCCGCTCCGGTTCCTGATCCTGATCTCATCATGTTCGATGACCAGCAGGTCGGCTATGTCGACGGAGATGGCAATATCCGCCTGAGTGCCACTGACCGGGTGATTGGGCACATCGCCAACGATCGGGACCAGGCAATCGGTGTATTGCGGGATCGGTATTTGCAATATGTTGAGCAAACCCGCGAATGGTGCAACGAAACACGTGCAGCCGAGAATCGCCT
>CAZYDY010000198.1:0-4529 GCA_964646245.1 uncultured Sphaerobacteraceae bacterium | reverse complement strand
ATTGCCTTTTCGGTCGCTCCACTTGGACTGGTCGGCATCATTCTCTGGACTGCACCCGGATGGTTCTACGTACCGTTCTCAAGCTTGCTCGTGTTCAGCGCCTGGATCGTGCTCGGCACTCTCGCCCTCGTGACTATCCTGTTGATCAGCCGCTTCGATGAGCGCATTGTTCAACGTGCGCAACTCCATTTGCCGGGAGCTCTGGGACTGGTGTTGGGGCTCGCTGCGATGCTTATGTTGGCATTTGGTCGGCAGTGGCTGGAGAACACGTTGGGCATCCCTTCCACACTCTGAGTTCGTATGGTTTGGTACACTCACAACAGTGCGCGTTTCAACGTGTAATGACTAATTGCTGCCCGTTTCCATCATGTATTTTGATTGCTGGATCGGTATCGAAGGACCCCAAAATCCCCCATGCGTATTGTTCGTCATTCCAATCACATCAAACAGCAAAAGCGAAAGAGTAAGTGGCTTGCGGCTATCGGTTTCCTGGTGCTTACCAGCGCCATGTTCCTTGCCATGCTTCCAAACGCATTGCTTTTCGCGTATGTGGCCATGATCGGTGGCTTCATTATGTTCAATATCGGCATGCAGGGTATCGGTCGATGGACCCGAAACCCCCGCAACGACCAGGTGCTGGATATCCGCCTGAAAGGCCTCTCGGATCAGGTCACGTTGGTGCACTACGCTGGCATTACCGACGCCAAGGAAAAGCGCAAGGTTATCGACCATCTGGTGGTGTACGGCGGTGGTGTAATGATCCTGAATGCCAAGGAAGTCGACGGAAAAATCCAGCAGAAAAAGACCACATGGCGCAAGCAGGGCGGGCTTATCCGCAAGATGTTCAGCTTCAGCGGCCCGCAGCTTGGTAACCCAAGCTACGAAAACGATCGACTCGTGCCCATGGTGGAGCAGTGGCTTGCTGACAATCAGTTGGAAGTGGATGTAATCGCCGCGACAGTGTTCCTGCATCCGCGTACAGAACTCGAGATCGAGGAACCGGACTACCCCGTGCTCCACGCCGAGGAAGTGCCGGAATTCATGCGAGAGCTTGAAGTCGATGAGAGCTTCACACCGGATGAAAAGTTCCGCCTGGTTGAGCTTCTCTCCCAGGGCGAAGGTGTGGAGACACCAGATCGCGAACGCGCCAGCCGACGACCACGTCCGGTTCGCCGCAAGGCAGCTCCCAAGGCAACACAGGTGAAGCGAAAAACCGCATGATCGATGATGTCGCTGGCAACAACGTCACCGTGTGGCCCGTGTGGGGACACGACCATGCCGTACGGGAACTGCATGCTGCGTCAGTACGGGGACCACACCACGCGTACATCCTGAGCGGTTTTGAGCACCTGGGCAAAAGCACGATCGCCGAGGTCTTCGCACAGTCTTTGCTTTGTACGCAGCCAACGAGCGCCGGTATTCCGTGTCTGGAATGTAGTGCTTGCAGGCGCGTACATCGTGGTACCCATCCGGATTGCTCGCTCTTCGATCTCGAACGCCAGGTAAAGATGGCGGAGAAGTCAACGACAGCGCGCAACCTCACGCTCAACATCCAGACGGTGCGGGAAATCACCAGCAGTATTTCCATGCGACCAATGGAATCACGTCATCGCATCATCATTGTGGATGACGTTGAAACAATGCAGGAAACAGCCCAGGAGGCATTCCTCAAAACGCTTGAAGAGCCGCCTGCTTATGCGGTGATACTTCTGCTCACCACCGATGCTGAGCTTCTTTTGGAAACAATCCGCAGCCGTACCGTGACTGTGCATCTCCAGAATGTTCTCGAAGATCGTATCCGCGACGGCCTTGTGACTCGGGGAGTTGATCCCGAAATGGCCGGAAAGATCGCGGAGGTGAGCGACGGTCGGCCCGGATGGGCGATACGTGCCTCGAAAGACGACAAGATGCTGACCGAGCGTCTGGATCAACAGGCTGCAGCGGACCGGTGGATCGACGCTGAGCGGTATAACCAGCTCGCCGAGGCCACGCGTCTTGGTGACGCGTTTGGCAAGGATCGGGCAGCAGTATACGCTCGCCTCACTGCTGTCCAACGGCAATGGCGACAGCGGGTTATGGACGACCTCACTGCAACTCCGGCGAAAATCACCGATAATGTAAATGCATTGAAGAGTATTGAAATGTGCTTCAGGGATCTGGACGCAAATGTGCGGCCGAAACTGGCACTACAAACAATGGTGTTGCAATGGCCGACAACCAACCGATAAACCCTGCCAATCAGCCCTGGCAGCACACAGTGGAAGAGGCACGCGCTTTCGCCCGCGAACGATTCAAGGAGCGCCTGGAAAATGGCGAGAAGGTCGGTGATTGCAGCTGCCACACCGAACACGAGGCCGTCACTGCTCTGGGTGGTGACAGTGCACTGGTTGTCGGAGTTCGGTTTCGAGACTCCAGCCGGGTTTATTTCTTCGGTGTTGCCGACAGTGACATTGCTGAAGGCGACTGGGTAGTAGTCCAGTCCTCCCGGGGCATGGAAGCCGCTCGCGTGGTAATCGCCCCTCGCCAAATGCTGGTGAACCAACTGGATGGCGATTTGAGTTCCATAGAGCGCCGCATGTCGCAAGACGATGTAGAGGCTATGGAGGCTCGTCGTGACCGCAGTGCGGAGGTCGTCCGTACTGCCGGGGCTCTTGCGCGAGAACATAACTGCAAGTTGAAGGTTGTCGCTGCCGATTTCAATTTCGATGGAAGTCGCCTGAAGATCAGTTACTCAACGGGTGAGAACAATCAACTCAACGCTCATGATCTCAAGGGACGGCTCGAGTCGGAGTTCGGTGTCCATGTCGACATGGCCCAGGTTGGTCCGCGCGATGAAGCTCGCCTCATTGGTGGGCTGGGCAAGTGTGGCCGCACACTCTGCTGTTCGTCCTGGTTGCCATTCTATCCAGACGTAAACATGGGTATGGCCAAAAATCAGGATCTCAGCCTGAACCCAAGCAAGGTTACTGGTCTGTGCGGCAGGTTACTCTGCTGTCTCAGCTACGAGAACGAGCAGTATCGCCAGGCGAAGCGAATCCTTCCCCGGCTTGGCAATACCGTCAACACTCCGGATGGTGCCGGTACGGTTATCTCCCTTCAGGTGTTGAAAGAACTCGTCACTGTTCGTTTGGATAATACTTCTGAGGTGAAAACCATCTCCGCGTCCGAAGTCCTTGGCGAGCCAGACGGTCGCCGTCGCGAAGGCGATGCTCCATCTGGTAGTGACGCGCCGCAAGGGGACAACCGCCGTCGACGCCGTAATCGTCGCTCACAACCAGACGCTGACAACTAATCAATTCCATATTGAGGAGAATGAAACATGCCACTCTATCTCGTGGTGCACACACCCAGGCAAGATGTGGACGAAGAGACGATCTTCCCACCCTCGAATCTTGCCGATCTCGCACGAGATCATGCTGGCGAGGACGCCCGTACCCGTTGGATTAAGACGCTTTCGCCAGATCTGCACGAAGAGCGCCACTTTAGTTTGTGGGACGCCAAAAACGCGGATGATATCCGGGAGGTCATGGAGCGCTATCACTTCATGAGTGAAATGGATAATCACCCAATTGCCGTGCAGGAATGGGATCCGCAGTCGGTGTTGGCTGCCGACGAGTAGGACGGCGCCATGCTGCTCGAGCTATCTATCACCAATTTGGCAATTATTGATCACACCCGTATTCGGTTTCAGGATGGCCTGAATGCGATTACGGGTGAGACTGGCGCGGGTAAATCCATTTTGCTGGATGCTCTTGGTGCAGTGCTCGGAGCGCGGGTAAGCAGTGATCTCGTGCGTACAGGTTCCAAATCGGCAATAGTGGAGGGTCAGTTCGAGCTACCTCCCACAGGCTTTGAAGTAATACTCGAAATGCTGGAGGAAGTTGGTATCGAACACGATCCGACGGAAGCGCTAATCTTCAGTCGGGAAATATCTGCCAACGGCCGTTCTTCCGCACGAATCAATGGACGAATGGTTACTGCGAGCCAGCTCAATGCAATCGGGTCACGGCTTGTAGATATCCATGGTCAAAGCGACCACCTCAGCATTCTGGACCCGGAGGAGCAACGTCGTATTCTCGATCGGTATGCCGGCCTGGAGGATGTGCGAGAGCGCGCCAGTGAGGCAGTAGCCGAGTGGCGGTCTGCCCGCCGCGCCCTGGATGAGCTCAACACAGGATCGCGTGAACGGGAGCAGCGGCGTGACCTGCTCTCGTTCCAGGTGAACGAGATCGACGAAGTTTCACCAGAACCAGGTGAGGACGAAACCCTGAGGCGCGAACGCGATGTACTCCAGAATGCGGACGAATTGCGAAACAGCGCCCTGAGAGCGGTCGAATCGTTGACGGGGGAGTCCAGCGAAGTCAACGCTATCACTATGTTGCGCGAAGTCGAGCACAGTGTTCAGGAAGCCGCAGAGCTCGACTCTGGCGCCCAACAGCTCGGTGAGCGGGCTACAGAGATCCTCGTGCTGGCCGAAGAGCTGGCCCGAGATGTACGGGACTATGCGGAGGCGATCGAAGGCGATCCCG